>CALADT010000210.1 GCA_937890655.1 uncultured Mucispirillum sp.
CATCTTCATTTAAAACTTTATCTAGTATACTTAATGTTACATCTACTCTAAATTCGCCACTTGATTTATTTGATGATACTTTATATTCTTTATCCTGCATATCTACTTGTATGTTACCTTCGTATTTATCTGATATAAGGTTATAAAGTTTTATTTTGCTTATAATTTTTTCTTCTGATTGATGAGTAATGTGGAATAAATTTGCATTATTACTTAATCTGCCTGATAAATTATTATTTTCTTCTGCACTGAATAATAATATATTTTTATCATTATGGCTTTCTTCATTAGAAATGTTTTCTGCCTTAAAGGTATCTTTTAAAAGTTCTGGAATATATTTGCCCTCTTTTATGCTGTATAGCATTATATTAGTTTGAGCTGATGATTTATCATCTAATCTAAATGAATATGTATAACCTGCCTTTACTGCTATTGTAAAATGAACATTTGGACATTTAGACTGCAAGTGTGATAAATCATTAACTATATCTAATGTGCTGTTTAAAAATACTAATACATTACATTTTTCCTGTAAAGATGAATATTTAAGCTCCATAAGCTCTAAAAACTTTTCTTTATTTATACATTCTACTACATATATATTTTCTAATAAAAATATTTCTTCACTACCCTTTTTAGTTTTTAATTCTTCTCCAAAACTTTCTTTTATAAATTGGGTAAATATTGAAAAAATAGTGGTGTGTGATGCAAAATCAATAATATTATCTAAAAATTTACCTTTAAAGTATGATGCATCAGTAAAAAAATCTTTTATAAAATCTACTGTTTGGAGTGAATTTTTTATAACATCATATCTTGACTGCTTATTAAATAACACTAACCCATCATCTACAGCTTTTGTATCTATTATTTTACATCGATCAGTAGTTTTTATATAACTAAGATATGTATTATCAACACTTGCCATAAAAAAATTTAAATAAGAAAAAACATCAAGTATTGTCTATTAAACCAAACAAGGTTGATTCATGCAATCGTCTTTTATACTGCCTAGTAAAACTTAATACATTATATCTTAATGTAAACCATAGTAAAAAACGGCTTTTATCAACTCCTTGAAAGATATTACTATGTTTTTCTAAACTTCCTCCTCCCTGCTGATATGTAAAGGATAATAATGAAATATATAGTGTTGTATCTTTGATACTTTGTGAATTAAAAGGTCTACCTACACCTGTTAAATATTGTTCTAGTTGATTTTCATATTCTTTTTTACCTACATCATATATAAGTGATATTTCATCATCTGTAAATTCAAAAGAAAAATCTTTTACAGGGATTTTTTCTATATCACTTCTTTTATTATATTTATCTATTAGTTCTTGTATTTCCTTGCTTAGTTTATCTATATTTTTTACCTTTGTATTTTTTGCAGTTTTATATTTACGGATTATTTGTAATACTTTATTATTTGCACCATTACCACTGCAATTTTCTTCTATAAAGTTATCATATTTACCATTACCATATGATAATACTTTTGTCTGATAACCAATTTGATTTATTTCTTCTATAGATTTTAAACCTGAAAATTTGTGTAGCAGTGCTATAGCAAGCCAATTTGAATTATCTTCTATATTAAAACCTATACCAAAAGTCAGTTTATTTTTGTTATCTACATATAAGCTGTAATCTGTTGATTTTGGGTCTGCTTCACAATGAAGTATAAATTTTTTTTCAAGCTCTTTATATTCTTCATTATTAAGTTTTATATATACTCCCACTATATACCTCCAGTATATATACTGATGAATGCTGCTGTAATTAACTGTAAACCCATATATTTATAATAAAGGGATGAAACCAGCATATTTTCACTAGTAGTATAAAGAACATCATCTATTGTAGTCATTCTATCCCACTCATAACCATACATCATACGCCTTCTATAAAAACATGGGGTTTTGACATGGAAATTATGGGTAAAATAAAAATGAGTTCCTAAAATCTCTTCCGTTTCTTTATATGTATATTCATATATTTCTTTAATTACATTTCCTTTATCATCTGTTATTCTTTCTGGATACTTCCTCATAGGTGGTTTAGGTTCTTCTAACGGAGTAAAAAACCATTTAATATATAAATCTGTATCTCCGTGCTTATTGGCCTTCGCATGTTCTAGTGACCTGCCACTAATTTCCCATAATTCATCATAACCAGAACCTAGTTTAGGGTTATAATAATCATTTTGAAAATTGTATGAATGCTCTTTATATTTTTTGCTATATTCATTATCTGCACTTTTTACTATTATACTATCAGCTGATAGTAATTTTGGGGTTGAACATTCCAGGCGAACTATATTCCTATCTATATTTGGAAAATATTCTAACTCTGTTTCAGAACCATATAACTGCTTAAACTTTAACTCTTTATAAGTAAATGTGTTGTCTGGTAGTTTATAAAGCGGAATATATTTATTTATCATACCATTTTGAAATGATGCTCGTAATGTTTTACATACTCCACTATAAAATAAATCATATATAAAATCATATAAGGTAAAATCGGTATTTCTAAATGCACTATCTATGGCAAATTGAAAATCTGTTATATTATAGATTAACTCTTTGCTGTAATCTTCATAACCTGATTCTTTTTTATATGATAATGTTTTATATATTTGTTTATCTAACTGTAATAATACTTTTGCCATTGATTCAAATGTGGCAGTATAACCAAAATTGCTTTTACCTTCTGAGTTTTTGGCATATTCTTCATAGGGTAAATAATGGTAACTTAAATATTTATTAAATGATTTATAATCCTTTATAAATTCTGATGCACCTATTAATTTTGGGTTACTTTGGTATATGCTGTATATTTTATTAATCATCCAATATTCTACTATTAACTGAATATATGGATATTTTAACACCAAACGGGATAAATAATTATCTGACTGTTTAGCTGTTAATACTGCCTCTTTCACTAACTCTGCAGGAATTGGGATACTAAAAGCATAATAACCAGTGTATGATTTTTCATTTTCTATGTCTACTAAATCAGATTCTGATAATGGAAATAAATATAATTGCATTGATAATAATACATCATACATATTATCATGTTTGCTTAATATGTCTTTAATTGTAGCCTGATTGTTTTTATGCCCCATACTCTTTCCTTGTAGATGTTAATAAGTTGATTTATTCCCAAGCCTGCTAAATTATTACAGGCTTGGAAAGGTAGTATGTATTAATATCAAATTTCTATGGTAATATATAACATTCAGTTACACGAGTAATTTTTGTAGCAGGGTTATATGTCATTAATATAGAATCTTCACCACCATCCTGCCATATAT
>CALADT010000211.1 GCA_937890655.1 uncultured Mucispirillum sp.
TATTTAGCATCTTGTTCTGTCCAGTTAGTAGAAGCTTTTACATATGCCTCATCTTTTCCTTGCCAGTTTTCATGTTTATCAGCCCCTGTTCCATGACAGTCTGAAGTTAAGCATGTGTTATTTAAAATGTATCTAGGAGATTGAACAAAGTGAGATGTATAATCTAATTTGCCGTCTTTTTCCACTACTTCCATATGACATTGAACACAAGAAACACCTGCTTTATCGTGAACAGAGTTATAATATGTTTCAAATTCAGGGTGCTGGCCTTTCCATAAGTTTGCACCGGAAAATTTATTTTTAAAGTCAGCAAAATGCAGATTTACAAAATAATGGTCGTATAATGCAAGTGCATTTTTTAATGGGAAATGGTTTGTTCTAGGGTCTGCCATAGTAACTTTTCCCCCTGTTTGTAAATCTGTTCCTACACCACAGTTATATTCAACGTGGCATTGACCACACTGTAAAGAACGTCTTCTAGGGTCATTTTTATCTAATATAGCAATTTTACGATCAAAACCTCTTTCGCCCATAGTTAAAACTTCAAATTTCACATGGTTAGGGTCGCTTTGGAAAAGGTTATTTTTTGCATAAGGTTCTTCACTTGTCATAGCCTCAATTAAAGCATCACGCACAATACGAGGTTCAGCAGAGTGTGGGTCGTGACAGAAAAAGCAGTTTAAAGCATGGTTTACATTTTTTGCCATTTCCACAGGGTTAGATGTTCTGCTCCATGTAGTGCCTTCAACAGGTTCCCCTAAATAAGCCCAACCTAACATATGGTCCATAGTTTTACAGTTCATACATACAGGGTTTACTGCTCTTGTTGTTTGTGGAAGGTCTTTAAAAGTGCCGTTATCATCAGCTTTATCTTCTAAAATATCCCATGCTGGGCCTGATTGGAAAATATAATTCCAGCCGGCTTTTGGTTGGAACTGACCACCAAATGCTCTATCAACAACAAATTGGTCAATAAGCATAACAGAGTGAGAACGAGTTGCAGCATGTTCTTTTGTGAAACCATATGGAGACATTAATTTTTCCCATGCTGGGTTAGGTGATCTACCATTTGAGTTAGATTTTTCAAAACGAGCAGGTCTATGCTCCCCTACTTCTAAAAAGGAGTGCATTTGGTTATCATGACACTGGCCACAAGACTGCCATTCCATATGGACAGATGGTCTGTTTTCAGCAGATGGTTCTTCTAAATGTTTAGGGTCAATATCGTGACAAAAAGCACAATCTACATCTTTATGTGCACCTCTTGTATGAAGTTGACTAACAGTATCATGACACTGAAAACAATCTTCTTTTTTAGTATGCACTTTGTTCTCTGCTACCATTTTATTAGCCAATGTATAATCAGCTTTTGTAGCAGAAACTTTTTCTCTATCCATTACTTGAAAATCTGTATTATTATCTGTTGTTTTATTTGAAGAACAACCAGAAATAACAACTAAAGTTACAAATAATGAACATAAAACTAAATAATTTAGCAATTTTTTCATAAATATCCTCCTCATAAAGATATTTTATTGTTAATGTAATCATATACGAAATAAAGTAAATGTGCTGTAAAAATTGTAAAGATTATTCTTTACATAATTTTTCTACACAATACAAACTTAACAACAAATTTAAATAATAGTGTGCTATATTATACTTGTAAGCAAAATTTTTGGAGGTATATATGAAAAAAGTAACATTATTAACTATTATGGTTTTTCTTTTATGTTCTGTTGCATATGCTCAATCCTTTGAACACCCTGTTGAAATGGAAAATAAAGAGTGTATTACATGCCACATGGAAGGAAGCACAGACGATATGGCTGCAGACCCTACTGCATATAACCAGTGGCAAAAATCTTTACATGGTTTAAATAATGTAAGGTGTGCTGTATGTCATGGGGAAGAATCAACTTTCAAACCTGATGGTAATATTAATACTTGTTTAGCATGCCACCCTTATGAAACTACTAATATTAATGCTAAAGTAGATAAGGGCGAAAACGGTTTACTTTGCACAAGCTGTCATAAAGTGCATACTTTTACAGCAGAAGACAAAAGTAAAAAAGTTCACAGCAAATAATATAAGGGGAAAACTATGAATATTTCAAGAAGAAAATTAATAAAAACTACATTAGCAGCCAGTGCTGCAGCTGCTGCGGGAATAAGCATAGGTTGTAAAAAAAATCAAAAAGAAAATACACCTAGAGCAACTGAAAGTACAGAAAACCAAGTGGAAGGTCTTGCTGTTGTTGATAAATGGGTAAAAGGCGTATGTAGAATGTGTGGCACAGGGTGTAGCATTTATGTTGGTGTTAAAGACGGTAAAATGATTGCCATTAAAGGTAATATTGATTCTAAAACAAATGTAAAAGGCTCATTATGTATTAAAGGTATGAATATTTGGAAAGTAGCATACCACCCTGATAGGCTTAACACTCCACTTATTAGAAAAAATGGCAAATTAGAAAAAGCCACATGGGATGAAGCACTTACTTTAATAGAAACAAAATTTAAAGAGTATCATAAAAAATATGGTTATGATTCTGTTGCATATTATGGCTCTGGCCAATGCACAACAGAAGAAAGCTATACATTTAATAAAATATGGAAAGGTGGGTTTGGCTCTAATATGATGGACGGTAACCCTCGTCTTTGTATGGCTTCTGCTGTTGCAGGCTATATTTCAACTTTTGGTTCTGATGAACCAGCTGGTGCTTATGAAGATATTGAAAAAGCTAAATGTATATTTTTAGTTGGTTCAAATACATCAGAAGCACACCCTATTTTATTTGGCAGGCTTTCAAGCTATAAAAGTAAAAACCCTGATGTAAAAATTATTGTATGCGAACCAAGGAAAACTACTACTTCTCAAATTGCAGATTTATGGATGCCTTCTCTTCCTGGGACAGACTTGGCAATTTTTAACGGTATGGCAAGGGAAATTATAAAAAACAATTACCATGATAAAGATTTTATTGCAAAACATGCAAGGTTTACTCAAGGTGATGGCTCAAAAGAAACTACATTTGAAGAATACGTGAAATTTATTGATAAATATACTCCTGAATATGTGGAAAAAGTAACAGGTTGCCCTGCAAGTAGCATAAAAACAGCTGCTGAATGGTTTGGTAAAAGTGGTGCTTCCCTTTCCTTATGGTGCATGGGCTTAAACCAACGTTCAAACGGTGTATGGGCTAATAACTTAATCCATAATTTACATATTTTAACAGGCAATATAGGTAAACCAGGGGCTGATTCTTTCTCATTAACAGGCCAGCCTAATGCCTGTGGTGGTGTTCGTGAAACAGGTTCATTATCACACCTTTTACCAGGGTGTAAACCTGTTACTATAGAACCATGGAGAAAACATGTGGAATCATATTGGAAAGTATCAGATTACAGTATTAACCCATCAAAAGCAATTAACCCAAAACCAGGGTTTCCTGCTGTAAAACTTTTTAGTAGTTTAGGTGGAGAAAATCAGCAGGATAAACCTGTAAAAGCAGTGATTATATCCACTACTAACCCTGCACAATCATTACCTAATATTAATAAATATATACCAAATATTAGAAATGCTTTTACTGTGGTTATTGATATTTTCCCTACAAGGACCGCTCAGCTTGCTTCAGTTGTGTTACCTGCATCATTTTTATATGAAAAAGGTGGTGTTTATGGCTGTTCTGAAAGAAGAAGTTTCTTAACTCAAAAAGCTATTGAACCACTTGAAGGCACAAAACCTGATTTATGGATTGCATGCCAAATAGCAAAACGTATGGGGCTTGAAAAATATATTGCATGGAGCAATGAAGAAGATATTGTAAAAATGGCAGAAATGGCTTGGAATGATTATACAGGTTGCACAGCAAACAGTGAAAAAACTCTTGCTGGTGCTACTTATAAAAGGTTAAAAGAATCAACAACAGGTGTTCAATGGCCTTGTCCTAGTGAAGACCACCCAGGAACATATAAAAGATATGTTCGTGGTATGGACCCTATTTTTGATGACCCTAAAAAATATGGCTATAATATACCAAAAGATGCAGATATATTTTTCTATGGCAGGCCAGACGGTAAAGCAAATGTATTTTTAAGGGATGCCGAACCTAAAGAAAGTGAAAAAATATCAAAAGAATACCCATTCTTAATGACAACAGGTAGGGTTATAGAACAGTGGCATACAGGCACTATGACTATGAGAATACCTGAAACAGCATCAGCACACCCAAATTCATATATTGAAATCCATAAAAACGATGCTGAAAAACTTGGGCTTTCTGTTGGGGATATGGTAAAAGTTACAAGTAAACGTGGTATGAATATACTTCCTGTAAAAATAGTTAATATGACATTAGAAGGGGTATGTTTTGTGCCTATGCACGACCAAAAAGGCAGCAGAATGGTAAATTTTGTATGTAACGATGTGGTTGACCCTGTTTCTGGTGAGCCAGATTATAAAGTGGCAGCTGTAAAAATAGAAAAAGTAAGCGGCCCTATGAAAGTAAGCGATAGATATGTTGTAACCAAAGAAGAGCTTGATAGCCCTACATTTAGTTAAGTTCACCCATATTACTAAAAAAGCCTGCCGAAATGGTTTATTAACTTTTTTGGCAGGCTGTTATAATTTATGAAAAAATTATAGGTGATTTATGATTATTGCAGCAAGTGTTATCTATTTTAAAAGCGAACATTATGATGATTTAGTATTATTTTTAAAAGAATATAAAAATATAGAAATGCACGAAAAAGATATAGATGAAGGAAAACTTGTTATTACTATTGAAGCAGAAAATAATGAAGATATAGAAAATTTTGAAAAAGCATGTAAAACAAAAGATTATATATACGATTTAGCACACTTTAGTTTCCATTTTGGAGATGAAGTAGAAAAAGCAGAAAAAAGTGGTGTAATACCTGATTTTGATATTACAAAACCATTTACAAGAAAAAGAATATTATGAGTTTATTTGATAATATAAAAAACGCTTTAAACAGTTTCCCTGTGGAAAGTAGTTTCCAAATTAATAGAATGCGTCCACCAGGCTCGCAAGATGAAAAATTGTTTATGAAATTATGTATTAGATGTGCAAGATGTGTGGAAGCCTGCCCTTATAGAGTGTTACGCAGGTCACCCCATACTAAAAATGCAGAAATAGGCACTCCTTATATTTATGCAGAGGAAGAAGGCTGTCATTTATGTATGAAATGCACAAGCGTATGCCCAACAGGTGCCATAGATAGTAGTATTATTAATATGGAACAAGTATCCATTGGAATGGCAAGAATTAATGAAGATACATGTATGAATTACCTTTATGCAAAAGTGCTAAATGGAGAAATAGAACCAACAGGAAGTATGGCAATGTGTAATTCCTGTTATAATACATGCCCTTTAAAAATGGAAGCAATTTATTTAAAAGACGGTATAAAACCAACAATTACAGATAAATGCACAGGATGTGGGCTTTGTGTGGAACGGTGTCCTATAAAACCAAAGGCAGTTTATATTATACCAAAAAATATGCCGGATAGTGAAAGTGCTGGTTATTATAACTACCTGAAGAAAAAGGGAAAAATATAATATGCAAAAGATTAGAAAAATAGTTCAATTCATATTTCTAGCACCATTATTTGTTGTGCCTATATTAAATTTATTAGAAATATATTTCATAAAAGGAACATATATATCCTTAGATGTAGGGGGCTTATCTATTTCTGACCCTGTGGCAATACTCCAAGCCCTATTTTTATCTCAACATGTTCGCCCTATTATGCTTGTATCTGTATTAATACCTAGCTTAATTGTAATATTTTTTGGAAGACTTTGGTGTAGCTGGGCCTGTCCTTATTACCTTATGATGGATGGTTTTGAGTCATTAAGAAAAAAATTAAAACTAAAAAACAAAAAACCCGAATATAAAAAAGAAATCCATGAAAAAGCAAATATTTCTCGTCTAACTGTATTTATAATTTCACTTATTATAGTTGGTATATTAGGTATTCCTGTAATGTATCTTATATCGCCACCATCTATTATGAGTTCTCAAGCTGTATTATTAATAAAATATACATATGTTACAACTGAATTAATATTACTACCTATATTAATCATAGTTGAACTTTTTTTTGGATATAGAATATGGTGCAGATACGTATGCCCAACAGGAACATGTTTAAGTATAATGCAAACAAAATATAGTATGCATGTGGAATATAGTGGCCAATGTTCTAATTGTGGAGTATGCACAAAAATATGCCCTATGGTTTTAGACCCACGAAAAGACGGCTTGTCATCTGCATGTAATAACTGTGGTATATCACATTGTACAGATAATAAGAAAAAACAAACACTTTATTTTAAATCACATTAATATTAAAGGGTTATTTTTAAAAAAATATAAGCAGGCTTTTTGCCTGCTTTATGTGTTTTAAATATGTCTTATGTATTTTTAAATATCTATATATCTTCTTCTCTTATGGCATTTTCTTTAAAAATACCTGCAAATTTTGCTTCTTCAATAGTAAATTCAACACCATTTGGGTTATTTTCCATTTGGATAAATTTTTGTTTTACAATTTCACTTAATAAAAAACTTCTTTCTTCCATTTTATGAGATATAATAGCTTTTACAATATCTTCTATATTATCACTAGAGCAATCATATTCTAAAGCAATAGATTTTAAAAAATCCACCTCTGATTGTGATAAATTTAATACTACACTTGTTACTTTTTCCATAATAAATCCTCCAAAAAATATATCAGTATAATATTATAAAAATATGATATTGTTTTAAGCTGATATTTAAAATAATACATACTTATATGTAATTGCTACAATATTTATAAATATATTTTATTTAGATTAAATATTTTACCTTATAGATTCTTCACTAAAACGTTCAGATAAGATAATTTTTACGTAATAATTTTGTATTAAAGATGAAGTAAAAATTCGTTAGTAAAAATAGTTATAAATAAAATAACCCCTAAAATCAGGTCAATTAATCATACGCGTAAATTACAATACACGCAACTTGCCATTCCGTTATTTTTCTCGTATTCATCCTAAATACATCTAAAAAGCCAGCCACATTTCTGTGGCAAACTTCCTGTTTGCCTTTCTTCCCTACTCGGTAATCAAAATGCGTCGCTGTAAAAATCACAGCCCCTCAAATCAGGTCAATATAAAACGGTCTTTTGCTTTCCCTTTATCTATCATATAGTTATGACGAAAAATCACAATTTATTTAAAAAAAAATTTAAATAATTGCGAAATATGTGAATAAAAAATCACTTTTTTTATTAAATTTTCAATCAACTTATTAGTATTACTACTATATATTTTTTCATATGTTAATATATTATAATTATTTATTATTCTTTTAGTTTACAATATTTTTCTTTTAGACTCTTCGCACAAGGCTTAGAGTAGACAATAATGTATAGATAGTTATGTTAGATTATTTAAAATTTCTTAGTAAAAAAATAATTACTAAATATATTATAAATACTTGCAACACTTAATCAAGTCAAAATAATATCATTCTGAGCTTTTGCGAAGAATCTCATAAAAAAAGTGCAATAACTTTTAAACAAGGTTATAAGACTTTTTTGACTAATCAAGGTGGATAAATACACAAAACTAAAATATATTAGTTCAATACAAAGCGAATATTATTTTTTACCACAGGAGTTTACACATAAGTAAATGACTTAGTAAAAAATAATAACAACGCAGTAGTGGGCTAATAGATTTAGCCGTAAACTGAATAAAATTTTAAACCCAAAAAAAAGTAGGCAAAAAATATATACCCGTAAAAAGGAGTTTATATAAAAAATTAAATAACTTATACTTAAAACAATAAGGGGATATATAAAATATCCCCTTTCTATATATATTTAGTAATATATTTTCCTACATATTATGGTTTTTTAATATGGTTATTTGCAACAAATATACCATTGATATTCATTTCAAAAAAGTTATTTTTATCATTAACATAGCTTGCTGGAATATACCATGTAAAAACTCTACCACCACTAAAGTTATTTGTTGCAGTAGTGCTATATTCTTTTGTGCAGCTAAAAGGAACAAT
>CALADT010000212.1 GCA_937890655.1 uncultured Mucispirillum sp.
ATTTTTCCCATTCTTTTGCTTCATATAATATCCTATTTTCTTCAATAAGTTCTTCTTTTGTTACTTATTTAATCATAACAAAAGTATCTATTGCTCTTTCACATTGTGGTAGTAAGTCTGCATATTCTAAATTTTTTTTGCTTGTAATTTTTCCAATAATATAAGCAAGTCATGTTCAGTCATTTCACCATTAGTGCCAGGTATTAATTTTTTACTGTTTCTTAATAGCATTTTCGTTCTCCTAATTTGTTTTATATAATATATTTATTAATAATAAACAAGTAACTATAAAAATATATTATAATTTTATCAAGTAGGTTATAACTTACTTTTTATACTTTTTTTCTGATTTTTTAGTCATTATATGCACTATTCTATCACTTATTTTTTCTTTAAAGTGAGAAAGAAGTTTCAAGGCTAAACTATCTAAACTGCCGTTTTTTATAGCTATATGTGCTGCTTGCTGACCTTTTTGTATAACTTCTGATGCCTGATAAAAATGGAACATATCCACTTCTGCCACATTAGGTTCTATTACTGCCACAGCCTCGTGCATTTTCGCAATGGCAAGATAACGGGAAACTATACTCATAGAACGCAACATGGTTTCAAGTACTCCAGGGTTTGATGTGTTATCCCTTTCTTCTATATGCTCATGCAAATGGACTGCTATAATGTTTTTATGTTTATTATTATGCAAAACATCCACAGGAAGCGGGTTAGTAACTGCACCATCTACAAAATAGTTGTCATTATAAAGGTATGGACGCATAACTCCAGGAACTGAAATACTTGCCCTTATGGCATGCATAACTGAACCTTCTGTAAAAATATGTTCCTTACCTGTATCTAAATTAGTGGCTACAATATAAAGTGGTATTTTTGCATTTTCAATTAAAGCATCACCTAAATGTTCTTCAAAAGCATGTAACAGCTTTTTACCACCTATAAAACCTCCTGATAAAGAAAAATCAATAGTTTTAAATGTGGATTTTTTATTAAGGCTTGTAAGCCATTCTTTTAATACATTTAGCTTGCCAAAGCTATAATATGCTGCCACCACAGCACCCATACTTGTGCCTGCTATTGCCGTTATTTGGTAGCCGTTTTTTTTAAGCTCCTCTATAACACCAATATGTGCCATACCTTTAGCTGAACCACTATCTAAGGCCAACGATATTTTTTTGTTACTAAATATACCCATATTTATTCTACTTACTTTCTTATTTTATTTTAAAAGCATACCTTTTGCTACTTCGTCTGCTTTTTCTTGCCCCATAAGGTATGATAATATTTCAAAAGCATATGAAAAAGTGGCTGCAGGGCCAGCACCTGTTATTACACTGCCGTCCTTCACTACTAAATTATTACTGCTATAATTACCACTTGGAGCGTAACTTTCCATTCCAGGATACATTGTAAAATCTTTGCCCTTTAATATCTCTGCCCTTTCTAAAACCATAGGGGCTGCACATATGGCAGCTACTAACTTGTTACTACTATATGCCTGTTGTAATAAATTTATTACTTTATCGTTATCTTTTAAATTAACTGCTCCAGGCATGCCTCCAGGGCAAACAAAAGCATCATAGTCTGTTACACTAATAGTATCCACTAATGTATCTACCATTACTTTTATATTATGAGAACTTGTAACAATATCCCCTGTTACACCGGCTATGGTTACTTCCACACCACCACGCCTTAATATATCAACTGTGCCAAGTGCTTCAATATCTTCAAAACCGTCTGCTAAAAACACTACTGCTTTTTTCATAATCTCACCTTCTTTTATTTATTGTTTTCTGCTTTTAATATCTTCCTTGCTCTTATTACTAAAAATACTCCAACTAATATAAAACCTAAACTTGCTACATGTGGCATACGGAGAAAACCAATCATTAAATCATCAGCCCTAAACATTGTTACAAAACCACGAATTAAACCGTATGATATTAAATATATACCAAATATTAAACCGGTTGCAATATTTTTTTCATTTCGCCAAAACATATACATTATAAATGCACCTATGAAATTTAATATCATTTCATAAAAAAATGTAGGGTGAACTGCTAATGTACCAAAATCTCTGTAAGCTGCCGGCATATATTTATCTGTAAAACTTATACCCCATGGCACATACTCTTTTAACTCATAAACTTTACCTTGAAATGTTACTTCTGCACCGTTTTTTATAATATCATTTAATTGTGATACACTTTGTGGGTTATTACTTAAATTAAATGTGGCAAGAACAGTGTTCCAAAAATCTATAAATACAGGCTTTAACTGAAAGATTATTTCAGGGGGTGTTATAGTTGGCACGCCGTGGGCTTCCCCATTAGCAAAATTACCAAACCTACCAAGACCTTGACCAAATAAAAGCCACGGTGCTATTAAGTCCCCAAAAAATAATACCTTTATTTTTATATAATGCGCGTATATTAATGACGCTATAAAACCTAATATTACACCCCCATGAATAGCTAGCCCGCCATGCCATACGGCAAATATTTC
>CALADT010000213.1 GCA_937890655.1 uncultured Mucispirillum sp.
CATATACTGAAACATTATTTCTTCATTATTTAATTCTTTATATTTATAAACTTTTAGGCCATGGTTATCTATAACAAATTTTTGTTTTTTTACTATATTATTTTTTGTTTTACTTTCTTTTATAATATATGTTTTAGATGATTTTATAATGTCTTGATATATTTTAAAATAAGTAGGGCTATCTGCCACTATATTTGCAGGGATATTTTTTGTAAACTCCCAGTTTACACTTTCACTAACTCTTTCCACAAGCATAGGGGATATATCCATTTTTTTACTAAAAGATGTGCAATCATCAATATAGTTTAATGTTGTAGTAGTTAAATATTTATCAAGAGCGTTATATTCTCTTTCGCTTAACTCTTCTTTTAGTGCTTCAAGTGATGGGTATGATGCATATTTGGCATATTTTGCATATCTATCATTTTCTTCTATTAAAGAAAGAAAATAATCAAACATAGCACTTTTTATATAATGGATTAAAAACGTATCTTCATTTTTACCATTAATAGTTTTTTTCCAGCCAAGGTTAATCCCTTTTGCTCCAGGAATAAACACAAACTCTCTGCCGTTATTATCGTATATAGCAGTGTATAAAGATATGCCATACCGTTCAAAAAGTGCATACTCTTTTATTTGAAAGCCATAATGGGTAGCTATTTTATTAAGTATTTTTTCTTTTTCTTCTATTTCAAGTTTATCATAATCTGTTTTATAAAGATAAATTTTGTCCATATTATATTAATATGTTTTATAGCTGATTTTGTAAAGTAAAAAATCATCATAATGTAGATTTATTTCATATTGTATTAAAAATTAACTGTATATATTTTTTTCTAAATGTATTATAATATAATATATTTATGAAAAGGTAAAATTTATGGATATAAAAATAAATAATAATAAAAACCATTTATATAACCTTGCATTTAATAATGTTACTTTAAAAGCAGGTTCAAAAATTATCATAGAAAATAAATCAATTAATATTAATTATTCCAATATGGTAATATTAAAGGGTGTAAGTGGTAGCGGTAAAAGCACATTATTAAAAGCCATAGCAGGAATAAAAGAGCTTTCAAGTGGTAATATTGCTTCTTTAAAAAATAAAGAAAATATAGAGGCAATATTTATCCACTGCCAACCTGAATTAAACTTTTTAACAGGTTATATAAAAGATGAGCTTGATATTTTAGGTATAAAAGATTATTCTCTATATAATGAATTTTTATATAAATCTATTTATGAATTAAATGGTGGTGCATTGAAAAAAATATCACTTTTAATGGCGTTACATATTAGTAACGGTAGAATTATTTTAGCAGATGAACCACTTGATATGTTAGATGATATACAGGCAGATTATTTGTCAAAAACTATTATAGAATACTCTAAAAATGTGCCATTTATTATTGCAACCCATGATAAGCATTTTGATGAATATGCAGATGTTATTATAACTTTATAATATATATTAAATTTTTTCTACTTGGTGGCTTATTCTACTTTTTAAGAAACTATTAAATATTTCAAATGTATTAATGTTTAAGTCTGTATTATTTATTTCTTTTACTATTTTTATATTAGGGTGAGTTTTTAAGTTTACTAATTCTATTTTTGATGTATCGTCTTTATGCATCATTAAAACTTTTGGTTTAGACTGGTCCTGCTTATTAATTTCGCACACTATCCCAACATTGCCATTACTTAAACTAACAGCTGTGCCAACAGGGTAAACACCCATAATGGATACAAATGTTTTTACAATATCAGCTTGATATTTTTTACCTGCTTCTGCATATATTTTTTTAATAGCATCAGTATTATTAAAAGCACGAGGGTATTCAGGGCTATACATAAGCATTGTGTTATATGCTTCTGCAATAGCTAATACTTTAGAAGGTTTCAATATATATTGAGAGTTAATTCCTGAGGGATAGCCTGAACCATCGCAACATTCATGGTGCTGGTAAATAATATTTAATACATCTTCGCTAATATTTTCATAACGTTGCAATACCTGACCTGCATATTCTGGGTGGCGTTTAAGTGCTGCCATTTCATAATCTGATAACCCAGATTTTTTATTTAATATTTGTTCCGGCACTCTCACTTTACCTATATCATGTAAAAGCCCTGCAAGGCCTAAATCATGGAGTTCTTTCCCCTTTATACCAACAGCCATACCAAGCGATACAGCATTAATACATACATTTAAGCCGTGGGTAAATTCATCTTTAGACATACCTTCATTAAGAGCAATTTTTGTGAATACTTCTGGGTTATCGTTTGACATAAAAACAATATCAGAAACAACACTTATAACAGCAGGTGCATCTATTGCTTTGCCCATTTTAAGCCCTGCCATAGATTCTGTAAAGTTAGATTTAAGCATGGTTACAAGTTCAGAAGCAGCAGAAAGTAGTATTGCGTTAACATCATCATCTTTGTTAACTCTAAACTCTATTTTAGTGCTTTTTTCTTTTTCTTTTGTGGAAGTTTTTTCAGCAGTTGGTTCTGCTACACTATCCTGCTCACTCCAAATATATACATGCTCTACGCCATAATCATGTAAACTGTGTATATAGCCTAAATTAGATAAAGGGCGTCCATATTCATTAAATGGAACACCTGCTTTATCACATTTTACAATGACCATACCAAGCTGTATATCCCATACTCCTATTCTTTTAAGTGAAGCCATTAACTATATTCCATATACTTATAAATTCTCATCCACTATAATTTGTGATAGTCCATATATATTATCGGCAATTTTTTCAAGAGTATTAAGTAAATCTACAAAAGCAAGCCCAGCAGGTAAAGAACAGTCGCCATTATCCAATCTTTTTAAGTGGTTTTTTTTGTATGCTTTTCTTAATTTATCAATATCTTCTTCAAGTTTATTAATATTTTCAAGTGTATTTTTTTTATTACCTGAAAGATATATGGATTTTACTAACATACTAAATTCATCTACTTTTTTTATGATAAAATTTAATTCATTATTAGCATCTTCAGAAAATATAATATTTTTATCATTCATTTTGTTTTTTGTTTTTATAAGTTTTAAACATCTATCGCCTATTTGGTTTATTTCTTCCACAGCAGAGCTAATATTATGTATAGTTCTTAATGATTTAGCAGAAAGTGGTTTTGATGAAAGTTTCGTAATAAATTTTTGGATTTCATCATTAAATACATCAATATTATTTGATAATTTTTTACCTTCAGTATATGACTGTTGGTTATTTTCTAATATAGCTTTTTTAGCATAGTTAAAGAAATCAATAGATAATAAAAACATTCTGCTAACTTCTTTTTGAACAAACCCTACTGCAATTTCAGGAGTAGATAACATTTCTTGTGATAAATGAACCACTTTAGAATCATCTTTTGTTTCTTTATCGCTTTTAATAATTTTTTCACATAGTTTTGCAAGAAGTGGTAAAAATGGTAGAAAAATAATTGTATTAATTACATTAAACATAGTATGTAAATTAGCTATATGCCTACCAATATTTGGGTAAACTGTTTCTGTGCCTGTTTTTACAGCATGAGCTACATCCCCTGGAGTAATATAGTTAATAAAGTGCATAAAAGGTTGTAAAAATATAAGCATATATGTTACGCCAATTAAGTTGAAAAGAAAGTGGCCAAAGGCTGCCTGCTTTGCTGTTCTATTTGCATTTAAGGCTGCTAAATTTGCAGTAATTGTAGTCCCTATATTTTCCCCAAGAACTAAAGCTGTAGCTGCTGGAAAATCAACTATACCCACAGTGGCTAAAGCTATGGTTATACCCATTGTAGCAGAGGAGCTTTGAACAATTAATGTAGTAACAGCGCCTGCTGCAACTGCAAGAATAGGGTTGTGGGAAAAATAAACAAATATCTGTTTAAAACCTTCTGATTTGGCAAGTGGTTTAAAAGCATCTGTCATTGTATCCATACCAAGAAATAATAGCCCAAAACCAAATAATATTTGCCCTAAATACTGTAAAGCTGGTTTTTTAAAGAATATATATAATATAGCACCTATACCAACACAAGGAAGTGAGATTGCAGTAACTTTAAAAACAATAATCTGCCCTGTAATAGTGGTACCTATATTTGCCCCTAAAATAACGCTTAAAGCTTGAGTTAAACTCATTAATCCAGCACTTACAAAACCTACCACCATAACAGTAGTAGCAGAGGAGCTTTGTATAATAGCAGTAACAACAGCACCAACACCTGTTCCTATTATCCTATTACTTGTAAGTTTTTCCAAGATTTTTTTAAGGCTTTCCCCTGAAGATTTTTGTAAACCTTCAGACATAAACTGCATACCTAAAAGAAAAAGACCTAAACCACCAATAAGTTTTAAAATAATAGATACAATACTGAGTTCTTCCACTATAATTGCTCCTTTAATATCTAATGTTATTATAAATGAACATAATAACTTATTATATTGATACTATGAAACAATAGGAATGTCAAATAATCTTTTATACTGATATTATAAATATTCCATTAATTCTAGTATTATACCGTCATTATCTTTAAAATAAACAGCTTTACTTTTCCCAAAACCATCACTTGTAAAATCAAAAAATTGTGGTTCTTTGCCTTTCATAACCATTTTACCTGTTAGTTTTAAGCCTAAAATATTTTCATAAAAATCCATAGATTTTTCAAGATTTGTAACTGTTACACCAATATGAACAACTCGTCCTATCATAATTTACTTTAATATTATTTATTTAAAAAAGAGCTTGCCTTTAATATTTTATTAATATACCATATAGCACCATTTTATAAAAGGAGAAAACTGTGGCTGAGAAAAAACTTCCGTTTACAAAAGAACAAATTGAAAAGATAATAGAAAAATATCCAACCCCTTTTCATATATATGATGAAAAAGCTATTATAGATAATGCTAGAGAATTTATTCAGGCTTTTAGTTGGATTGCAGGTTTTAAAGAATATTTTGCAGTAAAAGCACTACCTAACCCTGCTATTTTAAAACTTTTAAAAGCAGAAAATATAGGTGCAGACTGTTCATCTATTGCAGAGCTATATTTATCAGAAATGGCAGGTATAACAGGGGAAAACATTATGTTTACATCTAATGATACACCCGCTTATGAGTATAAAAAAGCATACGAAATGGGTGCAATTATTAACCTTGATGATATTACCCATATAGAATATTTAGAAAAAGCACTAGGTAAACTACCAGAGCTTTTATGTTTTAGGTATAACCCTGGAGCATTAAAAGGTGGTAATGATATTATAGGTAAACCAGAAGAAGCAAAATACGGCTTAACAAGACAACAGATGATAGATGCTTATAAAATATCACAATCCAAAGGGGTAAAACGTTTTGCTATGCATACAATGGTTGCATCAAAAGAGTTAAACCCAGAATATTTTGCTGAAACTGCTGTTATATTGTTCCAATTAGCTGTTGATATTTATAAAGAAACAGGTATCCAAATGGAATTTATTAATTTAGGTGGTGGTGTAGGTATTCCATACAGGGAAGAACAAAATAAAATAGAATGGGCTGATTTATCTGCAAAAATAGAAAAAGCATATAATTCTATTTTAGTTGCAGAAAATTATAAACCAAAAATATATTTTGAATTAGGCAGAGCCATAACAGGCCCATATGGTTACCTTGTTACAACTGCACTTCATGAAAAACATATATATAAAGATTATATAGGCCTTGATGCTTGTATGGCAAACTTAATGCGTCCTGCTTTATATGGTGCTTATCATCATATTACAGTTATGGGTAAAGAAAACCAACCACATACTAATACATATGATATTGCAGGGTCATTATGTGAAAATAATGATAAATTTGCAGTGGATAGAAAACTCCCAAAAATAGAAATAGGGGATATTGTAGTTATTCATGACACAGGAGCACATGGCCATGCTATGGGGTTTAATTATAACGGTAAACTACGTTCTGCTGAACTTTTATTAAAAGCAGACGGTAGTGTGGAAATGATTAGAAGGGCAGAAACTTTAGAAGATTTATTTGCAACACTAAAATTTTAATATAAATATTATATAATATAAAAAAGCCCTAAATAGTTAAGCTATCTAGGGCTTTTATTTTATTTATTTTTTAAAGCTACTCTATATTTTTTTCTCATTTCATCAGGATAATATGTGGATTTTGCTTGTTTTAACGTATCTTTTCCTAAATCCTGTTCAAAATTAATATATTTATATTCTGATAAAAGTTGCTGACTAAAAGAATTATATAAGTGCTGGTATATACCTTTAAAATCTCTTATACCTTTTGCAAAATGAAAAGCAAAACTTTCATCATTTATTTCTTCCCCTAAAACAAATCCTGATGGTTTATTATCTGCATAAGAAATCATACCACGTAAATTAAATTCTGTAATTTTTTCTAATGCTTCTAATGTTTCATTATAATCAGAGCCATGGTTTTCTGCCATTTGTATATCACGTTCCCATGTATCAAGAATTGATTTTGCATCATTAAACCTTTCTGGTGTAAGTGGAAAATCTTCTGTTTTATAGCTTTCGTTATATTGTTTTAAAAGGTTGCGTTTTTTAGAAAGTTTACGCCCTGCAAAAGATGCTAACCTTTCAGTTAAATATATATAATCAGAATCACCATCTAAAAAGCTATATGAAAAATATTCTTCAGGGAAAAAAGAAAGCCATTCAGCTTGTATAGGAAAAAAGAAATCAATTAATTTACCCATTTCAAGTAATTTTGTAAGTGGTATAATTTCAAGTGGACATACAGGCATCATATATGTTTTATTATCATATGTTATTCCATGTATAAAAGTACAGCCATCGCTAAGGGCTACTTGATATTTATGTGGGTTTCTGAATAAGTATGCGTTTGTAAAGCTGTATTCAGAAAGGTATGAATTTTTTGCCCGTAATATAGGGGCAAGAGTTTGTCTGTGAGAATAATCTAAAGTTTTAAATTCCATTTATTATTTACCATCGCAATATTCATTTACATATTAAGCATATGACTATATCATATAAAATTTATTTGTCTACTTGTTTTTACATGATTTCTATTTTTTGCCATTTTTTGTTTATAAATCTTCTTGTGGAAAGAAATGCTTGTAATAAAAATCCTATATTTAAAGCCCACCATATACCTGCTGCACCAAAACCTAAAGTTATACCTAATATATATGAAAGTGGTAGGCGTAAAACCCAAATATTAAGTATAGCATAACGCATGGTAGCTTTTGTATCTCCGGCACCATTTAATGCACCAGTCATGGCAAGGTTTAGTGCTATAAAAGGCTCTGCTATCATACAAATATATAAATATTTTATTATTTCACCTACAACATTTTCATTAGGTTCTACTAACATAGCAATAGGTTTTGCAAAAAGAATAACAACTGCTATCATAATTGTAATAATAGCCATAGATATAAAAGCCGTTATAATACCGTTTTTATATGCTTCGTTATATTTTTTTTCACCCATTAAGTTACCAACAATAACAGCGTTTGCCATGTTAAAAGCAAAAGCAGGCATAAATATTGCACTTTCTATTCTAAGGCCTGTGGCATAAGCTGCCATAATTTCTGTGGAGTTATTAGGCAGCATACCAAGTATAGTATAAAGTGCCGTTCCACCTATTTGCCATGATAATGAAACAATTCCCCCAGGCCAGCCAATAGATATAATTTGTTTTAATATATTTACTGCAAAAACATATGTTTTATTTATAATTTTATATATTATAACCATATTAATAAGTGAAGCAGCAGATAAGCTAACAGCTGTGGATATTGCAATAGATATATAACCTATATCTGTAAAATTATAAAAATAAAGTAGTAAACCAATATTTAATAGTGCTGCAAATACCATAACCCCCATAGTAATAACTACTTTTTTACTAGACCTTAATACACCGTTCATATTAATTAATGTCATATGCAAAATAATACCTAGAAAATATATTTTAATAAGGGTTGAAACATATTCCTTTACTTGGTTTTCTGCTTTTAAAATATCTGCAATATTTGATGAAAAAGTAAGGCCTATTATGCCAATAACTACACCAAAAATAAAAGCTGAGATAACTGATGTAAATACAGCAGAGCGAAAAAGTGATTTATCTTCTGCAGTATAAAGCCTTGAAAGCATAGATACAGCACCAATAGTTAAAGCATGGCCTGTCATAATAAAAAGAGAATACACTTGAGTGGCTATACCTGTGGCAGCTTTTACTTCTGTGCCATAAAGCCCTGCAATATATATATCTGTCATACCAATACAAAATTCAAATACCATCATAATCATAATAGGCCAGCTCATTTTCCAGCTGGATTTCATTAATGGTAACACATTTTGAACAGGTTTTATTATTTTTGTCTTAACAAATGAATTATTTTCTTGTAACATAATATATCCCATAGCACATAATAAATTTATTGAAAAGATATTTTTATATATTTATAAACAATATAGTAAAATTAATCTATTTTATATTATATAACTACTTGATAATTTAGTAAAAATTGTCTATTATAATTTTTTTTAATATGGAGAAAATTTGAGTTATTGAAAAAATATTCTTTTTTATATATATAAATAGTATAATGTATAAAGGGAGAGAAAAGAAATGATATCCTATATTGCTTTAATATTTTATATGCTGGCATTTGTGCATATTGCTTTGTTTTTATACTGGGGCAATAAAAATGTTCGCAAATTGTTTAATATTTTTATGGCCATAGGGCTTGTATTTAACCTTCATGATATAGTTATAAGGTTTTTAAATACAGGGGTAGCACCTACATCCACCCTTTATGATTTAATGGTTGTTTTAGCCTTTTCTTTTGGTATAACATACTTTATATTATATGCAAAATATAAAAGGCCGTTAATAGGGCTTTTTATATCTCCATTTATGGTAGCAACATTAATAACTGCTATATTTTACCCACCAACTATTGCCCCGTCATACCATGTGGTAGATTCTATTTGGAGTATTGTTCATCTTCCATTTATGGTATTAGGCACAACCTTTTTAGTGGCAGCATTTGTAGCATCTATTATGTATCTTATACAAGAAGGCCAGCTAAAAAAGAAAAAATTTGGTTTTATATTTCAAAGGTTTCCGGCTCTTGATACAATAGGGGCAATAAATAATACATCATTATATATAGGCTATTATTTTTATACAGTAGGTGTAGCATTAGGTTTTGTATGGATGTTGCAAAATAATTTGGAAGAAATACTATCTTCTGCAAAAATAATATTTTCTATGCTAACATGGGTATTATATACTGCACTTATTATAGTGAAAAAAATTAAGCCATTAAGCCAAAAGCAAACAGCACAATGGACTATTATTGGGTTTATTTTAATAATAGTAACATATTTTGGCGTTGCTAGTTTTATGTTGAGGTAATAAAATATGCTTGTTGTTCTAGGGTTAAACCATAATTCAGCGCCTGTTACTGTTAGGGAAAAAATGGCTGTAAAAAAAGAAGATATGGAGCCAATATATAGAAGTTTTCTTAGTGAAAATAATGTGCAGGAAATGTTTTTGGTATCCACTTGTAATAGGGTAGAATATTATTTTGTTATAAAAGATTATTTATGTGATAAATGTGATATTAATTCACCATTATGTGATAAATGTCAAATTTATTCCATGGTATCATCTAACTGTAATTTAAGTGTGGATGATTTAATGGAATATACTTATTTTGCTTCAGGCAGGCAGGCTGTAACACATCTTTTTGCTGTGGCTTCAGGGCTTGATAGTTTAGTATTAGGAGAGCCACAAATTTTTGGGCAGATAAAAGATTCCTTTGATATCTCAAAAGAATGCAAAGGTATGGGTGTATTTTTAAACAGGTTATTTGAATTTACCCTTAAAACTGCGAAAAAAGTTAGAACAGTAACAGGTATATCAGAAAACCCAGTTTCTGTAAGTTATGCTGCTGTGGAGCTTGCTAAAAAAATATTTTCTAACCTAAACGAAGTAAAAGCCATGATAATAGGGGCGGGGGAAATGTGCGAACTTGCTGCAAGGCATTTAGTTGGCTCAAATATTGGCTCTATTATGGTTACCAATAGAACCTTTGAAAAGGCAGTAAAATTAGCAGAAGAATTTAATGGTGATGCTGTTACTTTTGATAGGTTTGCTTTAAAACTCCATGAAGTAGATATTATAATATCATCAACAGGTGCTGAAAATTATGTTGTTACTGTTGATATGATAAAAGAAGCTATGAAAAAACGGCCACAACGACCAATGTTTTTTATAGATATTGCAGTGCCACGAGATATAGACCCATTAGGAAGTAATATTGCAAATACATATATTTATGATATTGATGACTTAAAAAACGTGGTAGAAGCCAATAAAAAAGAAAGGGAAAAAGAAGCAAAAAAAGCATGGGATATCGTAAATAATGCTGCATTTTCTTTTGATGAACAAATGGAGTCTTTAAAAATCACGCCTGTTATTAAAACTATGCGTAACTATTTTGAAGATAAAAGAAATGAAGAACTACAAAAATATTGCGAAAAATTTAAAATAACTGATGAAAAAGAAATAGAACACTTAAATTACTTATTAACAGCAACTTTAAATAAAATACTCCATAAACCGTTTATGAATTTAAAAGACCATGCAACAGATAAAGGTAAATATTCTATTGCTGAAGTTATGGAAATGATATTTAATAATAAATAAAATATATGGTGAAATAAATGAATAAAGAAATAGTTATAGCAACACGAGGTTCAAAACTTGCATTATGGCAGGCAGAATATATCAAAAGTGAAATAGAAAAACACCATAAAAATATAGTATGCAGGCTTGAAATTATTAAAACAACAGGGGATAAAATTCTTGATGTTCCACTTGCAAAAATAGGTGGGAAAGGGCTTTTTGTAAAAGAAATAGAAACAGCACTTATGGAAAAAAAGGCAGATTTAGCAGTGCATAGTATGAAAGATGTGCCTATGGAATTACCAAAGGGGCTTGAGCTAATCCCTAGCCCTATTGCAGAAAAACCAAACGATGCTTTTTTATCCATTAGGTATAACAGCATAGCAGAACTACCAATAGGTGCAAAGGTTGGCACTTCATCATTAAGAAGAAAATTACAGCTTTTAGAATTAAGGCCTGATTTAGAAGTGGTAGATTTACGTGGTAATGTGCAAACTCGTATGCAGAAATTAGTAGACGGTATTTATGATGGTATTATACTTGCATATGCTGGGCTTATTAGGTTAGAATTAACTGATAATATTAAAGAAATCATTAGTGTGGATAAAATGCTTCCTGCATCTTGTCAAGGTATATTAGGCCTTGAAGTTAGAAGTGATGATAATGAGATAAAAGAACTTTTATCATTTTTAGGCCATAAGGATAGCTATACACGTGCCTTATGTGAAAGGGCGTTTTTAAGAAAATTACAAGGTGGCTGCCAAATCCCTATTGGTTGTCATTCTGTTTTAGATAATGAAAATATTAAAGTAAAAGGCTTAATTTATAACTTAGACGGTAGTAAAAAAATAGAAAAAGAAATAGTATATGATATAAATAAACCGGAAGAAGCAGGTATAAAACTTGCAGAAAGTGTGCTTATTTCTGGTGGCGATAAAATACTTGAGGAAATTTATAAATAGCAGATGAAAATTTTTGATAATGCAAAACGTGTATTAATCACAAGACAGTTTGAGCAGTCGGGTTCATTTGTAAACAGCTTATCATCAAAAGGGTATTTTCCATTTTTACTTCCAATGATAGAAACAGTGCAACTATGTCCTAATATAGAGGAAGGTGAATACGAAATAATATTTTTTACAAGTGCAAACGCAGTAAAATATTTTGCACCTTATCACCATAATATACACGGTAAAGCATATATTGCATTAGGGGAAAAAACGGCACATGCTATGGATATTTTTTTGGGAGTATCAAGCCATATAACACCTACTGTTTATAATTTAGAAAGTGCTATGGATATAATAAAATCTATTACATTAAACGGTGCAAGAATATTATCCCCTGGAGCTGAAAAAAGAATGACATTACCACAAGATGAGCTTGAAAGTATGGGGGCAGAACTGATTACTCCTGCAGTATATGAAACAACATTTGCTATTTATCCTGATGGTTATGTGGATAGTTTTATTACAGAAAATAAAATAGATACAGTAACATTTTGTTCTCCAAGTGCTGTAAAATCATTTATAAAACAGTTTAATGGAGATAAATCATTATTAGATATAGTAAGCATAGGCACTACAACAGCAGAATATCTTGAAAGTATAGGGTTAAAATCAAGGTATCCTGATAAATTTACAGTAGAATCTATGGTAGAAATAATATAATTTAAGAGGTGAATAAATGTTCCCAATAACACGTTCAAGAAGATTAAGGTCAAGTAAAAAAATAAGAAGTATGGTAAGAGAAACATCTCTTTCTGTAAACGATTTTATATATCCACTTTTTGTATGCACAGGTAAAGGCGTTCGTAACGAAGTTCCATCTATGCCTGGAATTTATAATTTAAGTGTAGATGAAGTTGTAAAAGAAGCAAAAGAAGTTGAAAGTTTAGGTATTAAGTCTGTTATTTTATTTGGCATACCAGACCATAAAGATGAAGAGGCAAGTGGTGCATATGGTAGTGATGGTATTATTCAAACAGCTATAAAAGCTATAAAAGATTATACAGATTTATATGTAATAACAGATGTATGTATGTGCGAATATACAAGTCATGGCCATTGTGGTAGAATAATAAATGGTGATGTGGATAACGATTCTACACTTGATATGTTATGCCGTGAAGCACTTTCCCATGCAGAAGCAGGGGCAGATATGGTAGCACCAAGTGATATGATGGACGGTAGAGTGGGTGCCATAAGAGGTATTTTAGATGATAACGGTTTTGAAAACATACCAATAATGAGTTATGCTGTTAAATACGCATCTGGTTATTATGGCCCATTTAGAGATGCAGCAGACTCTACACCTGCATTTGGTAGCAGAAAAACATACCAAATGGACCCAGCAAACAGAAGAGAAGCATTAAAAGAAGCATTTCAAGACATAGAAGAAGGGGCAGATATTATTATGGTAAAACCAGCACTAGCTTATCTTGATATTATAAGAGATGTAAAAGATAGTTGTGTTATCCCTGTGGCATCATATAATGTATCTGGGGAATATTCTATGATAAAAGCAGCAGCACAAAACGGCTGGATAGATGAAGAAAAAGTAATGATGGAAACACTACTTTCAATGAAAAGAGCAGGTAGTGATTTGATAATTACGTATTTTGCTAAAGAGGCTGCTAGGTTATTAAACAAATAGTTACGGGTAAATCTTTTTAGTCTACTCTGCGTTGGTTTAAAATTTTATTCAGTCATTTACTAACTTGTAAACTCCTATCATAAAATTTTAAATCCGTCTTTATTAGCCAAAAAACTTATACCCTTACTACGGGTAAATAATATATAGAAAGGGGATATCATCCCCTTTCTATCTTTCCCTTAACGCAAAAATATTTTATTAACCACACGGTTAAATCTATTAGCCCACTACTGCGTTGTTTTAAGTATGTGGCTCAGCAGTCATTTATTAACTATAAACTCTTTTCGCCACAACTCAAAGCCGCCTTGCATTGAACTAATATCTTTTAGCCTTATGATATGTATTTATCTTGATTAGTCAAAAAATTTTATAAAATAATTAAGTATAGTATTATTTACTAATCTATCTTAATTAATCTTACTAAACTATCCATACATTACTGTCTACTCTGAACGAATGTGAAGAGTCT
>CALADT010000214.1 GCA_937890655.1 uncultured Mucispirillum sp.
ATATTATAATAATATAGTGGTGATAAAATGAAAAAACTACCAACAGGATTATATGAAGAAGTTATAAATGATAAAATACTGAATTTAATTAGTGAGTATGATAATGAATTAATAAATAAAAAATATATTGATAAAGCAGAAAGCTCATTAATACTTTCAAATTATATATCAGAAATTATAAGAAATGGTTTAGAATATGTATCAAGCAATCAAGATAAAGATAATATAACAAAAAAAATAATGATAAATGAATTAATTACTATTTTTGCAGATAAAGTAAACGATAAAAATATAAAACAATTAATAATAAATTTTCAAGCAGAACAATTATTTGCAATACATGAAAAGCAAGATAAAAACAAACATCTTAATAGGCCTGAAACATCTCTATGTAATAGTTCACTTTTTACAGGTGCACAAAATGAACCAAAACTATATAGCGAAATACAAAAAGAAATATTATCATGTAATCAAATTGATATGTTAGTTTCATTTATAAAACATGGTGGTCTAATGCTTATATATGACCAACTACATAATTTTACACAAAATGGTGGTAAACTCAGAATAATAACTACTACATATATGAAAGCAACAGATATTAAAGCAATAGAAATGCTAAGCGAATTAAACAATGTAGAAATTAAAATAAATTATAATATTGATAGAACTAGAATGCATGCAAAAGCATATATTTTTCATCGTAACACAGGTTATTCAACTGCATATATAGGCTCTTCTAATATGTCTCGACCTGCATTGACAGAAGGATTAGAGTGGAATATTAAAATAACTCAAAAAGATATGAGCGATACTATGGATAGAGTAAAACAAACTTTTGAAAGCTATTGGGAAGATAAGGAATTTAAATCATATAATAGTTCAAATTCTGAACAAAAAGAAATTTTAGCAAAAGCATTAGATAAAAAGGTAAATATAGAAAGTTTAAAGTTTTATATTGATAGTAACCCATACCCTTTTCAACAAGAAATATTAGATAGTTTACAAGCAGAAAGAAAATTAAGAAATAATTATAAAAACCTTATAATAGCCGCAACAGGAACAGGTAAAACAGTTATCTCTGCTTTTGACTATAAAAGGTATTGTGAAGAAAATAAAAACAAATGTAATTTACTATTTATAGCCCATAGAGAAGAAATTTTAAAACAAAGTTTAGAAACTTTTCGTATAATATTAAAAGATCAAAATTTTGGAGAATTATATACTGGCAACAATACTCCTACACAATATAACCACTTATTTATGACAGTTCAAACTTTTAAATCAAAAAATTTTATTAAACTTACAATTGATGATTTTTACCAATTTATTATTGTAGATGAAACTCACCATGCAGCTGCTAAAAGTTATGAAGAAATTTTTTCATACTATAAACCACAAGTGTTACTAGGTTTAACAGCTACCCCTGAAAGAGCAGACGGCAAAGATATATTTAAGTATTTTAACAAAATATCTGCAGAAATAAGGTTACCTGAAGCAATAGAAAGGCAACTTTTATCCCCTTTTCATTATTTTGGTGTTACAGATAATGTAGACCTATCATCTCTTACTTGGTCAAAAGGTTCATACAATATTAAGGAGCTAAGCGATATATATACAATCAATGAATCTTTAGCTATTCAAAGAGTAAGTAATATTATAAATGCTATTAATAAATATGTTACAAATGTAGATGAAATTAAAGGTATAGGTTTTTGTGTTTCAAAAGAACATGCAAAATTTATGAGCTATCATTTTAATAAATCAAATATTCCTTCAATTTCATTAACATCAGATAGTAGTAAAGAAGAAAGAAATAATGCAAAAGATAAATTACTTAATGGAACTTATAAATTTATATTTGTAGTAGACTTATATAATGAAGGAGTAGATATTCCTGAAATTAATACTGTATTATTTTTAAGGCCAACAGAATCTCTTACTATATTTTTACAACAATTAGGACGTGGCTTACGCCTTGCTAAAAATAAAGATTATTTAACAGTATTGGATTTTATAGGACAAGCCCATAAAAAATATAATTTTGAAGATAAGTTCACATCACTATTACATAAAACAAGAAAAAACTTAAAAAATGAAATAGATAATGGGTTTATATCTCTACCTAAAAACTGTTATATAACACTAGAAAAAGAAGCAACAAAATATATTTTAAATAATATTAAAGGTTATTTTAATACAAGAAATATTCATATAGAAAGGCTTATGAATTTCTATGATGAAACAGGTAAAGAGCCTACATTATTAAATTATTTAGAGCATTATAATATAAATCCAATGAATATATATAGATATGCTTCATTTAACAAACTATTAGTAGTTGCAAAATTAAAAGAAGAATATAATGAAAATATTTATATAAAAGCAAATGATATATTAGCTAAGTTAACACAAATTAATTCTTATAAATTTATTGATTTTATTATTAATATATTATCAAATAATATCACGTCATTTTCTATATTAGAAAAAAGAATGTTACAAATGTTTTATTTTACAATTAATGATGTATCTCTTGATGAATGTAATGAACAAATACTATTACAATGGCTTAATGATTTTAAAAATAATAAAGTTTTATGTGAAGAAATAATTGAATTATTAAATTACAATAAAAATAAAATAGATTTTATATCTCAAATAATAGAAAATAATTTTGAATACCCACTAGAAGTATATTGTAGTTATAATAGAGACCAAATTTTATCTGCTTTTGACTTTTTTAAACCCAGAACTATTAGAGAAGGTGTAAAATATTTAGACGACAAAAAAATTGATATATTACTAATAACTCTTAATAAATCAGAAAAAAATTATTCACCTACAACAATGTATAAAGATTTTTCTAGAAATGAAAACCAATTCCATTGGCAAAGCCAAAATAAAACATCTGAAACATCAGTAGTCGGAAAACGATATATTAACCATAAAGAAACAGGTAATAGAGTTTTGTTATTTGTTCGTGAAAATAGTGTAAATCAATATGGAATAAGAGAATATTATACTTTTTTAGGCACAGGAAATTATATCTCACACAAAGGAGAAAAACCAATGAGTATAGAATGGCAACTTGACTTCCCTATTCCTGCAAGATTTATTTCAACTACACAAAAACTTATAGCTTTGTAGTAACTACCATATTATAATTAAAAGTTATCATATTTTTTACATTATTACATAATACTATATTGCAAAAAATTATGTAATAGAATATTATATACGGAAAACATAATACACAAATTTTGTTTTAATCACTATATATTATAAAAGGCTTAAAGTATGATAAAAAATTGTTTAATTTACCTAAAAGGTGAAGATAGAACTAACGATATTGAAAAATGTTACTTAAAAGATAATAAGTTATGTGTTATATTTAAAAGAAATAATGACGTATATGAATATAATGAAGCAAGTTATAAAATAGTAGAAAAAGCATGTGCTAATAATGTATTTAATTATTTTTCTGAAATTAGTAAAAAAATTACAATAAAAAATGAAGAAACTAATACAGAAGATTCTATTCTTGGAAAAGAGTATGATAAAATCTCAAATAAATCTTTAAATAAAAAATCTGCCCTTTATTTATTTCTACACCCTGATAAATTTAAAGAAAAACAAAATAGCTCGCAAACTATTATTTACCCTTTTAGCTCTAATATATCACAAAGTATGGCAATAGATAACGCTATTAATTCCCAAATAAGTATTATTGAAGGCCCACCAGGAACAGGTAAAACTCAAACTATTTTAAATATTATTGCAAATATTATATCTATAGGTAAAAATGTGGCTGTTGTTTCAAACAATAACTCTGCTATTGATAATGTATATGAAAAATTAAGCAAAAATAATTTTGGCTATATATGTGCCTTTTTAGGGAATAAAGTAAATAAGGCTAAATTTATTGAAGAACAAAATGAAACCTACCCTAAAACTGAAGAATACCCACAAATACCTAAATTATTAAAAGAGATTGATACATTAAATAAACAAGCCTATTTAATTTCTGATTATAAAAACAAACAGGCAAAATTAAAACAAGAACTATATAGTATTAATTTAGAATACCAATATTTTAAAAACCAAGTTAATTTAGATAATATTCAAGAAGATTATGATTTACTATTTAATAAAAGTAAACAATTATCACATATTACATCACAATCTGTTTTAGAAATTAAAAACCATATAGAATATTATAATAAAGTAAAACTATTTTACAAATTAAAACTTGTGCTTATAAATAATTTTGGTTCGTTTGATTTTTATAAGAAAAATATTAACCATATTACTACTATACTTGAAAAACTCTTTTATGATTTAAGAGTATATGAAATAAATAATGAACTTAAACATATTGAAAAAACATTAAACTCTCTTGATGAAAATGTAATAATGAATAAACAAAGAGAATATTCCCTTTATTATTTTAGAGATATGTTGGATAAAAAATATAATAAAAAAGAAAAAAGACATAAATTTGAAAAAAATGATTTTATAAGTAATGCTAGTGATATTATAAAAGAATATCCTGTAATATTAAGCACTACTTATGCTATAAAATATACTCTTGAAATGGGTGATGAACTTTTTGATTATATTATTATAGATGAAGCATCTCAAGTGGATTTAGTTACTGGTGTTTTAGCTTTAAGTGTTGCAAAACATGCAGTTATTGTTGGAGATACAAAACAGCTAACGCATATTATAGAAAACAATAAACTATGTGATTTAATAAGAATTAATCACAAATATAAAATAACAAATAACTATAACTTTATACAACATAATTTATTAAGCGCATGTTTAAATACTTTTAAAAATATACCTTGTGTACTATTAAAGGAGCATTACAGGTGCCACCCACAAATAATAGGCTTTTGTAATCAAAAATACTATAACAATGAACTTATTATTTTAAGTAAAGATAATAATGAAGAAAATGTTTTAAAAGCCATTAAAACAGTTAAAGGAAACCATGAAATATATAAATATAACCAACGAGAAATAGATGAAATATGCAAAACTTTTATCCCAGAATTAATAGAGAAAATAAAGGAAGATGAAATAGGAGTGATATCTCCTTATGTTAAGCAAAAATCCATGATAGAATCCACACTAAATGGTAAAAATATACAAGTAGATACAGTGCATAAATATCAAGGTAGAGAAAAAGATGCTATTATACTTACTACTGTTATGAATGATATTAATGACTTTATTGATAATAGTAGTTTAATAAATGTAGCAGTGAGTCGTGCAAAAACATATTTTAGAGTGGTTGCTTCCCATGAAATAGTAAATGGTAAAAATAATATTAGTGATTTATATAACTATATTCAATATAACGGCGGTCAGGTAACAGAAAGCAAATTACAATCTATTTTTGATTTACTTTATTCTGCAAATAAAGAAGCAAGAATGAGTTTTTTAAAAGGAAAAAGGCTTATTTCAAAATATGATTCTGAAAATTTAATGTTTGAATATCTTAATAATATTTTAAGCAAATTTGATGATTTAAGGCTTATGTTATTTGTAAAACTTAATAGAATAATTAAAGACAATACCCTTTTAAATGAAGAAGAATGTAACTTTTTAAACTCATCTAGCCATGTGGATTTTTTACTTATTAATACCTTAAATAAACAGCCTGTTTGTGCTATTGAAGTGGACGGATTTTCTTTTCATAACAATAAAAAACAAATTATAAGAGATAATATAAAAAATACTATACTTGAAAAATATAATATACCACTTATAAGGCTAAGCACAAAAGGAAGTGGCGAAGAACAAATAATTATTGAAAAATTAGTATCACTTGGATATAAATTAAAAGAAGAAGTATAAAGAGCCTTGTTATAAGGCTCTTTATTGATATTATTTACCTTTTTGGTTAGGGTTTAATTGTTTACCTCTATCACCTTGAGCTTTGTCATATTGCTTATTTGTTCCGTCAGTTCCTTTATTAGGATTTTGCATATTAGATTCGTTATCTTTTGGTTTTATTTTGTCTTTACTCATAAATAAACCTCCTTTATTTTTTTATACTGCCATTATACACGGGGGGGGGAAATGTCAAGATATAATTTCAAAAATATAAAAAATTATATAAAAC
>CALADT010000215.1 GCA_937890655.1 uncultured Mucispirillum sp.
ATAGACGAGAAGTATTAAATTTTATTAATGAAATATTTTCAGATAACTCACTAAACTCTCAACTTATCCCTGTAAGTGGCGGCCTATTGGTTATTTCACTAAAATATTAGTAAAAATTATATTTAATCAATATTTTGCTTTATACTAACTTAATAAAAATGCCTGTGTAGTATTGATGATATTTTAATATATGGCTATGTAATGAGAAAAGAAAGTGAAACCCCACAAAAATATCAGTCAAATAGACGAGAAGTATTAAATTTTATTAATGAAATATTTTCAGATAACTCACTAAATTCACAACTTATCCCTTTAAGTAGTGGCCTATTGGTTATTTCACTAAAAGAATAGTAAAAAATTATATTAAATTAACATTTCTCTTTACATTATATAAGGATTTATGTAGTTTAATTTATGCAATAAATCATATTAAAACGGGGAAGTAATGAAGAAAGATTTAACTGTTGGTAATCCTTTAAAATTAATAATATATTTTACAATACCCTTATTAATAGGTAATTTATTTCAACAGTTATATAACACTGCTGATACTATGATTGTAGGTAGAACCATAGGCTTTAAAGCATTGGCAGCTGTGGGTATAACAAGTGCGTTAGTCTTTTTTGTTATTGGTTTTGCTCAAGGGCTAACAGGTGGTTTTTCTATTATTACTGCACAAAAATTCGGTAATAAAGATAGTGAAGGTGTCAAAAAAAGTGTAACATCATCCATAATATTATCTTTTATTATTACAATCATTTTAACTATTATTAGTGTTTCTTTAACAGGTTATTTATTAAAATTAATAAAAACTCCTGATGAACTTTATAATATGGCTTATATATATTTACTTGTAATTTTCTACGGTACAGGGGCTGCTATTTCATTTAATTTATTTTCAAATATTTTAAGGGCAATAGGTAACAGCAAGTGGCCGTTATATTTTTTAATTATAGCAAGTATTGTAAATATAGCATTAGATTATTTATTTATATTATCTTTTAATATGGGTGTATTTGGTGCAGGGCTTGCAACAGTAATTTCTCAAATTGTAGCAAGTTTATTATGTTTAGAATATATAAGACGTTTTGTGCCTGATTTACACATTAAAAAAGAACATTGGAAAGTAACACAAATAGACTTATGGGAACATATGCGTGTAGGCTTGCCTATGGCTTTTCAAGTGGCTATAATAGCAGTAGGTATTGTATTAGTTCAAGCAGCGTTAAATAAATTAGGCTCGCTTGCCATAGGTGCTTTTACTGTTGCTCAACGAATAGATGTGCTTATTGTCCAATGTTTACTTTCTTTTGGTATAACTATGGCTACATATACAGCACAAAACTATGGTGCAGGGGATATTCCTAGAATACGTTTAGGAGTAAAACAAGGTAGCATTATTTCTGTAACTTTTGCCCTTATTAGTGGTATAGTTATAATTATTTTTGCTGATTTTTCCATTGGTTTATTTCTAAGTAAAGATATTACTAACCCTACTGAAATAACAGAAACAATTCGTCTTGCTAAATTATATTTATATATTAACTGTTCCATGTATATATTTTTAGCATTATTACTTGTGTTTAGAAGCACATTACAGGGGTTAGGTAATAGTGTAATCCCAACTATTGCTGGGGTAATGGAGCTTATTATGAGAACAGTCGGTGCTTTATTATTATCAGTTTATATAGGTTATGCCGGTATATGTTGGGCAAGCCCTATTGCATGGGTTGGTGCTTTTATTCCTGTATTTTTAGCATATTTTTATATTATAAAACGGTTAAATCGTAAATATCTTATAAAACAAGCAAAAATTAAAAGGCTACAAAAAGAAAGTAATTTATAATATTATATTATACTATCACATAATAAAATGCTTTTATATTTTTTTAAAAAATTTAATTCCCTATTATATTTTTATTTATATAAAACTTGTATTATTTTTATATAATATTATAGTTTACATATGTATAATAAAATTAAACATATTATAATTATCAATAACATAACTTATTGTATTTAAAGGTAAAAAAATAAATTAATAAAATCATATTATAAACTTCTTGCAATTATATTATAATACTGATAAATTAATATAACAGTATTTAAATCAGGTGATTGATATGAGAAAAACTACTTTATCATTTTTAATAATTTCTCTAATTTTAACAATTCTATTTTTTATATTTATAGGTATAGGTGCAGGTGTAGCATCATTAGTAATAACATTATTTGCTTTTGGTATATTACTTTATTCAGATATCCATTCTATTTCATCAATGAAACAAATATGTAACTATATGGATAGTGCCTTAACTGGTTCTCAAGATTATCCAGCAACCACATCAGGCAGGTTTATTCCTATTGCAAACAAGTTGCATGGTATAAGTGATAAAATCACTAACTTATATATAGGTTTTAATTCTGCTCACGTTCATATTTCCACCATTGCAAAAGATATGTCAAAAGTGCAATCATCTCTTAACAGCAACGTCCAAATAGTTAATGATAAATTAAATAAGGTATCCGGCCAAATGGTAGATTTACAAAGCACAGCAGAGCATGTAAACGGAATGTGCGAAAACTCTAAAGTAGCAGCAGAAAGTTGCCTTGAAAAAACAAACACTTGTAGCACTGCTATGGAAGAAAATATTTTAAAAATGCGTGATATGGAAAGAACGGTTGATGAAATGGCTACTTCTGTTAGCGAATTTGTTGGCTATTCCAATGAAATAAAAAACAGTATTCAAGGTATTGAAGATATTGCAGATCAAACAAACCTTTTAGCTTTAAATGCTGCTATTGAATCTGCAAGAGCAGGGGAGTTAGGTAGAGGTTTTGCAGTTGTTGCTGATGAAGTTAGAAAACTAGCAGAAAAAACTACATCATTTACTGCAGAAATTGAAAGAGTTATTTCCCGTCTTCATGATAGAACAATGGAAATTTCCACACAAGTTAGCATAAATGTGGACCAAGTGAAAGAAACTATCGGTGTTACAATAGATGCCAGTAGGCTTGTTTCTGAAATAAGGCAGGAAACAAGTAATATGCTTGATGCTACAAACACAATCGTAGGTGCTATTCAAGGCCAGTATGATAGTATAGGCTCTATTAACAATGCAATATCTGATATATACAGCGAAAACCATACAGCACTTATAAGAACAAGCGAAAGTGTTAAGTTAGGGGATAATTTAGGGGATATTGCCCAAGAATTAAAAGACATTGTAGGTGCTTATTCTTCTAAAGAGATTAACGATGAAAACTACTTAACATATACAGATGTGCTTTCCGTAGGTTATGAACCACTAAACGAACAGCATAGACGTTGGATAGATTTATTTAACTTAATATATAGAGCATATGTAAACTATGCAGACGAACAAGAAATAAAAAGCGTTATAAAAGATTTAGTAAACTATACTATATGGCACTTCCATTTTGAAAACGCAATGATGGAAAAATATAATTTTAAAACATATGATAACCATAAACAACAGCATGATGATATATTACAGCAAGTTAGTGAGCTTTATGAAAAACTTGATAGAGGGGAAGAAATTTTAATAGTAAATATACTAGAATTTCTGAAAAAATGGCTTGTGAATCATATACTTAAAACAGATGTTGTTCTTGGTAAATATCTTTCAAGTATTAACGCAGAACCTATATCTAAAAATATGATATAATTGTGTATTGTTTTTAAAAAATATAAAAAAAGGTCTTGAATTAGTTTTTGTTGTGGAGTAAAAATATACTGACAACATAATGTCGGAGTGATAAAATGTCAGAGCTTACACGATTTGGAGTATCTTTAGAAAAGGAATTATTAGATAAATTTGATGCTCAAATAAAAGAGCAGTCTTATGAAACTCGTTCTAAAGCTATTTCAGACCTTATTAAACAGCATGTAGAGGCAGATATTATTAATACAGATGGTGTATTAGCTGGTGCCGTTACATTTTTATATAGTCATCACAATAAAGATTTGGTTTCAAAACTATTAGAAGTGCAACATGATGACCATGACTTAATAGTATCCATGCAGCATATACACCTAGATCATGATACATGTTTGGAAATACTGGCTGTTAAAGGTCAGAGTTCTAACATCCGTTCACTTTATTATAAAATACAAGCATTAAAGGGTATTAAACTAGCATCTATAAGTGTTACAGTTGTATCCTAAAATTTCTAGGAGTCTAAAATGAAAATACTAAGCCTTGCTTATACAGTTATAGCGCTTATTGTTACTGTAATTTTATGGGCTACAATAGATTTTTATGCAGGTGTAGGTGCACTAATCATATTTGTTTTATCTTTAGCTATTAACGTTGCAAAAGATTTAATTTTTTATAAACAAATGGATATACTGCATGATTTTATTAATGTAGCCTTAGTAGGTTGTCCAAGGCAGGCACCAGCAACAACAGGAAGATTTACATATATTGGTAAACATATATTTGAGCTTTCGAATAAGCTTTGCACATTAGGGGCAAACTTCCGTAACGCACAGGTAAGGGTTGCTTCAGCAGCATCAGATTTAACATCGGTTCAAACAAGTTTATATGATAATATGATGACTGTAAACGATAGTTTAAATAATATTACAGATGAAGTTTATGATTTACAAAGAACTTCGGAGCAAGTAAAACTTATTTGTGATGATTCAGAGCGTGCAGCAGCTAGCTGTCTTGATAAAACAAGCCAGTGTGGTAGAGCTATGGAAGATAATATTTTAAAAATGAAAGAGATAGAATCAACAGTTGCAAGTATAGTTGAAACTATGGGTGATTTTGTGGTGTATTCCAATGAAATAAAACACAGTATAGGAAATATTACAGATATTGCAGACCAAACAAACCTTTTAGCCTTAAATGCAGCCATAGAGGCAGCTCGTGCAGGTGATTCTGGTAGAGGTTTTGCAGTTGTTGCTGATGAAGTTAGAAAACTAGCAGAAAAAACTACATCATTTACTGCAGAAATAGAAAAAGTTGTAGATAAGTTACATTCAAGAACATCAGAAATTTCTGAACAAGTAAACTTAAACGAAGAACAGGTAAAAGAAGCCATAGGTATTACTATGGATACAGGTGCAATAGTTATTGATATTCGTGATGAAACAACAGGTATGCTAGACCTTACAAAACGTATTGTCCGTGCAATGGCAAACCAAAATGAAGGTATATCAGAAATAACAAAATCTATTGAAAGAGTAAATTCAGAAAACGATGTGGCACTCCATAGAACACAGGAAAGCCAAAAACTAGGTAACAATTTAGACCATATAGCAGAGGAGATGAAAGAAAACTCTAAAAACTATTCTGCTGGAGAAGGTCAATTTATGACATTTACTCAAGCACTTTCAGTAGGTTATACCCATATAGATGAACAGCATATCAAATGGATAGATTTAATAAACGCAGTATATAACAGCTTATCACAAGGTTCATCAAGACAGCAGTTAGGTATGGTGTTAAAAGATTTAGTAGACTATACTGTATGGCATTTTGGTTTTGAAAACAAAATGATGAACGAATATAACTATCCAGATAAAGAAAGCCATATGAAATTACATAAAGATTTCATAGCAGAGATAAAAAAATTAGAAGCAAAATACGATGCTGGGGAAGATATTATGGGAGTAAATGTTTTAGAATTTTTAAAAGGTTGGCTCTCAAACCACATTATGAAAATAGATACACAGCTTGGTGCATACTTGGAATCAAAAGGTGCAACTCCAGTATAAAATATATAGGATGATAAAAGGCAGGTAGAAATACCTGCCTATTTTATTATTATAATTAATTTTTATATATTTATGGCTTATTTTTAAAATTAGTTTGTAATAATGGGGAACTAAAATAAAGAAAAAAGATAATTATATTTATTTTATTTTGGTATTATTAAAAACTTATGATAATTTTATAAATAATTCTAATTATGATAAATTTGTTTTAAAAAATTTTTTATTATTAATAAATTAAAAGTTTTTTTAAGTAATTTTTGAAATTGCTTTGTTAGTTTTAGGTGTTTAAAGCATGAAAAAATACTATAAAATATTATAGAATATATTATTTAAAAACTGTGGGTAATCAGTCTTTTTTTATGTTAGCTATTTATTTTTAAGTATTATAAGTTATTTAAAATCCTTTATTATTAATGAGTTATGTTATTTATGACTTATTTATGAAATTAGTATGTGTGTTAAGATTTTTGCCATAAGGTGGTTTAGTAATAAATAGTAACAATAATGATATATTAAAAGAATATTAAAAAAATAAATATAAAATCATATTTAAAGATAGTAAAAAATAATGTAAAAAAATAAATATAAAACAATAGTAAAAATATTACTAGAATAGTAAAAGTAATTTTAAAAGCAACTATAAAAGGGTATTAAAAAAGTAAAATGATACTAAAAAAATAGTAATGGAAAAACATATATTAAACCACTAATAAGTTTTATATATGTTTAAAATATCAGTAAATAAATTTTAAAAGATAAAATTTGTAAAAAATAAAAATTTATTGTATATATTATATAATAAAATAGTTTTATCATTTATAATAAAGCTATGTGGTTTATACATATTATAAATAGTTTGGGGTAATAATGGAAGATATCTTATTAAGTGTAGAAAATCTTTCCACTATGGTTTCAAAAGATATTAATTTTACAGTAAAAAAAGGCGAAGTAATTTGTATTTTTGGTTTAAACGGTAGTGGTAAAAGTGTATTATTAAAAACTATTTGTAATATACTTGAAAAACAGCAGGGTAGTATATTATATAGTATAGGTAAATCAAAAATAGGTGTAGTGTTACAGTTTCCAGAACATTTAATATTTAAAGAATCTGCTTTAGATGAAGCACTTTTAATTATGGATAATAATAAAGAACAGGCAGAAAACCTTTTAAAAGAGATAAATGCAGAAGAAAGTATTAGCCCTTTTAATTTAAGCGACGGTCAAAAAAGATTAATGTTTGTTTTTGGTTACCTTGAAAATAAAGAATTGATTTTACTTGATGAACCTTTTGTTTCCCTTGATGATAAAAGTAAAGAAAAAGTTGCTTTGAAAATATTAGAAGCAAAAAATAACGGTAAAGCAATCATATATACAGCTAATAGGGAAGTGGATAAAAAAATAGCTGATACAATAATAACCCTTTCTAATTAAAAATAATGCCCTGCATAAAAAATATACAGGGCAAAAGAGTGTGTGAATTTATTTTAAAGTGAATTAAACTTTCATTAGAATGGCCATACCACATCTATAACTTTTCCAAGCCAGCCTTTTTTAGTAGCTTGAGAAGTTGCACCGTTACCAGTATATGTAATTTGTGCATCTGCAATGGCACTTGAAGATATTGTATTTGATGCATCAATATCTTTATGACGCACAATACCTTTTAATGTAATTGTTTGTTTTTCTTGGTCAATAACAATTTCCCTGCTACCTTCTATTACAAGGTTACCAGATGGCATAATGTCTACTATACGAGCAGCAATAGTTGCTGTAAAGCTATCTGATTTTTTATTGGAACCTTGCCCTTGATGACTGTTACCTGTTGTTGCACCAATAGATGGTTTGAACGCAGCACCAGAACCTAAAAAGTTATTAACTCCAAGATTTGTAGGCAACCCTAACATAGCTGTAACATTTGCATTATAAGTAGTAGCTTTTGAAGTTTGGTTATTTGTAGAGTTAGATGCTGAAGAATCTTCTTCTATTTTAACAATAACAACATCACCAATTCTTCTTGCTTTATAGTCAAGGAAAATAGTGCCACTTGAACCCACATCTGACCAAAGAGATGGGTTAGGTTTATTCATTTCAGCTTCCTGCATTTTGTATGCTTCTATTTCTGATTTATAACCAGAAGAAGGTATGGAAGTTATTACATCATCATAATTTTTTGCAGCACATCCGGATAAAATAACCACAGATACACTTGTTAATAAAAATATCCTTTTCATATATTCACCGCCTAAATATATTTGTTATATCATAATAAGCAAAAGTTGTGCCAAGTTAGATTTTAAGGAGAAAAAACCTGTCTGATTATAGTCCTGTTCATATTTGGAAGCGAAAACAATAACCATAATCAGACAAAAGTAAGGAGGTAAAAATGTTAGAGTCAAATACTCTAGTTTTACGATTAATTACATTTTAAAATTCTGCTTTTACTATACCGTTACCTACATAGTTTGTAGCTATAATTTTTTGCGATGCTAAATTTCTTACAAGCACAGGTTTTCCAGGCATAGCATTTTCTTCTACAATTCCTTGTGTTTCAATATGGAGAATACCGTTTGAAACAATTATTTTAACAGCTTCACCTTTTTTAAGTGCAGGTTTATCCTGTATTAAGTCAGATGTTAAAACTTTTCCAGCAGGGATAGCTCTTAAAGCTGTCATATTTTCCACATTTGTTACAAGGTTATTTTTTAAGTTAGTAATATCTACTTTTTCTATACTAACTTTTCCTGCTAATGAGTCGCCTGCTTTAAGTCGTTCACTAGTAACATATGCGTTTTTATACCCTTTTACATAGTAGTATATTTGGTATTTATTATTTTCCATACTAACTTGAGCATAAGCACCACCAAGTTTAGATGTATCGCATGTAATTTTTAAGTTACCGTCAATATTATATAAATTATCAGGTATTCTTATTTGTTCTACGGATATAGTAACATCAGGATACGCTTTATTATATTCATTAGTTATTAACTCAGCAACTTTTTCATAGGAAATTTTTTCCCATTCTCTATAAACCATAACTCCAGATAAAACAGTTCCTTTTATACCTGCTTTATCAATATGTGATTGTATTTCTTCTTTGCTAACCATAATCTGACTGCCTGCTTGAATACCACATTTTACTTTATTATGTGGAACATGGCTTGCAGTTAAATCATCTAAATATACACATTCTTCATTAATAGTTATTTCTTTTTGTGCAAAAGCAAAAGAACATGTAAAAAGTAATATAGTTAGTGTAATAAGTATGCGTTTCATATTACACCACCTTATCTTTTAAGACCTGCAACAGTCTGAAGCATTTCATCACTTGTTTGAATTGCTTTAGAGTTCATTTCATATGCACGTTGCCCTGTAATCATATTAACCATTTCATTAACCATAACAACGTTACTTGTTTCTAAAAACCCTTGTCTTATTTTACCAAAACCGTCTTCAGAAGGGATACCCACTTGAGCAGCACCAGAAGCACCTGTTGCAAGGTAAACGTTTTCACCAATAGAGCTTAAACCTGTTGGGTTTACAAACCTTGCTATTTCTATTTGGCCAAGTTCTGTTTCTTCGTTTTCACCAGGAAGTTTTACAGAAAAAATACCGTCATTAGATACAGATACACTTAATGCATTATCAGGAATATTTATTCCTGGTTCTAAAAGATAACCTTCCGGAGATACAACATCACCGTTAGCATCAATAGAAAATGCACCACTTCTAATATAACCAATATTACCGTCAGGTAAAGTTATTTGGAAATAACCATCGCCTTCAATAGTTAAATCAAGCTGATTGTATGTATTTTCATAGTTACCTTGACTATGTATTTTTTGTATAGCTACTGTTGCTACACCCATACCCATTTGGATACCTGATGGGTGGTTAATACCTGCTGCTGTAACAGCACCTGCTGCTTTAATGTCTTGGTATAAAAGGTCTTGAAATAATATTCTACCTTTTTTAAAACCGTGAGTATTTACATTTGACAGGTTGTTTGACATATTATCAATATTCATTTGTTGTGCTTGCATGCCTGTCGCTGCTGTCCATAATGAACGAACCATAGTATTGCCTCCTTACAATAATACTATTGTGTTAAAATTTGTGTAGCTGATTTTTGACTGATTTCATCATGAGTTTGCACTACTTTTGCATACATTTCATAACCTCTTGATGCTTCAATCATATGAACCATTTCAGCAATAGGGTCTACATTGGCTCCCTCAACATAACCCTGCCTAATCCCTGCATTATCTGCATCGATTGGTTCAATATCCACAGCTGCAAATTGGTTTCTACCAACTTTTTGTAATTGACGAACATCGTCAAACTCTACAATCATAAGTTGGTCTCCTGCAATACCATTAGCATAAACCGTGCCAGTTTTATCAACTTCAAATCTAGCGTTTTGGTCCACTTGAATATTTGCTGTGCCTTGAGCATTTCTACTCATTACTTTAAAGCCTTCTGCTGTAACTAATTCGCCGTTATCGTTAAGAGTAAAGCTACCATCTCTTGTATATCTAACTCCCCATGGTGTATCTATTGCAAAAAAGGCATTTTCTTGCTGAATAGCAAAGTCAAATTTATTACCTGTTTCTTTAATAGGCCCCATTTCAAAGTTAGCAGAGTTTTCATGAAGTAAAACTGCTGTATTAATAGTTTTATTATAATGAGATTCTCTTATAAAGTTTTGTGGATATCTGTTATCCTCTGGTCTATAAACAGAAAATACTGCTCTATCTCTTTTATAACCGTTTGTATTCATATTAGCTAAATTGTTGGATATGGAATCCACTCTATTTTGTTGCATTAAAAGTCCACTTGTTGCTGTATATAATCCATTTTGCATAACACATTACCTCACTATACCGAAAGCCTGTGGTAAACCAGACTGAAACATTTCTTCAAAACCAACTAAAGTAAGCTCTTTAACAGGTCTTGCTGCTTTTGATGGATAGTAGTAGAAGTTTTCATCAGACCTACTATTTACTTTCACTTGAGAGAAAAACACTGCTCTTTCATCTTGTTCCATAATACTTATGGATACAATAGATGAGTTAGTGCCTCTTACTCTTTCAGGTGATTCGGAAATATTTACCATAAGTATAAAATCAGCTTTTGCTATATCATCAGTAACTACTGCATAATTATTTAACTGAATAAACCTTTTAACAAGGTTGCTGTAATAATTATCATATGATTTTTGGTAGCCTTGCATCATAATAGCTGGCATAACATAGATTAAGGATTTTTCAGGTAACACTTCAAAAGGGTTTACGTTAAAATCCACAACATTTGCTTTTGTTTTATCTATTACTAAAGAGGAAAGATTAGTTTCCAATTCGCCAATTATTAGTAAAGGATAAAAAGCCGTATTTGTAAAGTTTAATGGGTTAATCATTGCAACAGCTCCGCCCACTGTGCTACAACCAGATACTAACGCCATTAAGGAAAATAGTATAATTAATCGTTTCATAATATCGCCTCCGACCTGATAGAAGCAATAACTATGCCAAAACTTTAATAGGAATATTTTGCCTATCTATTTTTTTACTATTTTTTACTTAATTATTATAAAATTACTAGGATATTTTAAGTTTGTCAAATGTCAAATATATAATATTATTAACCACTTATGTTAATATTATATTAAATAAGTATTGTTTTTTATTATATTCAATGTATAATAAAATTGTTGGATTAATAACATAAAGGAAGGTTAAATAATGTAATAATTCTATAAAAAAAGAGGGGGTTTATATGAGATTAACAATAGCTCATAAAATATTTTTTGTAATTAGCTGTGTGCTTACTATTTCATTTCTTAACAGTGCTTATTCTATTTATGCAGAATATTCTGCTTCTAAAACATCAGAACGTATTGGTAATAATTATATAGAAGCATATAAAAAAATGGAAACATTATCACTAAATACTCTAACGTTGCAGGTAAATGTATTATCTTACGGTGCTTCCCTTAATGAAAATTTTTATAATAACGCACAAAACCTTATTAAAGTATTACGTGCTAATTCAGATGATTATAAAAAGTATGTAACATCTAGCCAAAATAAAAAACTATATATTGAAACAAATAAAGTAATAGAAGAACATAATAAGTTAGTTTATAATTTTACAGAAACTATTTCAAATAATTTAGAATTAATTCATAAAAATATAATAAATACAAAAAATATGAATACTGCTTTAGATACAATAGTTTCAGAGGTTGAAAAGTCAGTAAAAATAGTAGATAATAACCAAATAGATACAAGATACAGAAATTTATTATTAAATATAAATTCCCTTTCCACATTAATTAAAACCACATCATATATGGCTATGAAATCAAAACAAATGGATATGTTAAAACCAATACCTGATACATTTAAACGAGTTAATAAAATCATAGGCGATATTCAAGAAGGAGTTGATAATAAAGCACTTTTAAACTCTTTAAAAATAATGAAAGAAAATATTAAAATAGCAGAAACATCATATACATCACTTATAAAAATAGGAAAACAAATTGCAGATATTGAAAAGCAACGTTTTACTTATGCAGCACAAATTAGGGAGATGAATAGCAACCTTGTAAGTATAATTTATAATCTTGTACATAAAGCAAGTATAAACTCTACTAAATCATTAAATGCAAGTATGGTTACAGCTGTTATATTGTTTATTATAAATATTATTGTTGGTATGAGTGGTGTAGTTTATTTGTATATTATGGTTATAAAACAAATAAAAGGCTTCATTGCTAAAGTGGAAAACTTAACAAAAGGGGACGGAGATTTAACCATAAGGCTTGTAAGTAACAATAAAGATGAACTTCATGAGCTTGCAGAAAGTTTTAATGCTTTTGTTAGCAATGTTCATCAAATTGTTATGGAAGTAAAAGAGGCAGCAAGTGGTGTTGCCAGTGGAAATAACCAGCTTGCAGCTACTATGGAACAGTTATCTGTTACTTTTGATTCTCAATCAGAACAAATATCCACCATAGTAACAGATATTGAAAATATAAAAGAGCTTTCAAGCCAATCTTCTAACCAGCTTAATGATTGTTTAGAAATTATGAATAAGTCAAAAGATATTACTAACGCAGGGGCATCACAATTAGGTTATGTAAAAAGTAACGTGCTTGAAATCCATGAAAAAACATCATTATTATCCACAACCATAAAAGAGCTTTCAGAAAGCTCCAACCAAATAGGCAATATTTTAACTGTTATTAATGATATTGCAAACCAAACAAACCTTTTAGCCTTAAATGCAGCTATTGAAGCAGCACGAGCAGGGGAAGCCGGTAGAGGTTTTGCTGTGGTGGCTGATGAAGTTAGAAAACTAGCAGAACGCACTCAACATGCCACAGGGGAAATAGAAAATATTGTAAAATCATTCCAGCAGGAAAGCCAAAGAGCATCTCAAGAAATGGAATCTTCTGGGGAAGTGGTATCCATGGGGGTGGATATGATTGGGGAAACTGAGTCATCATTTGGTAATGTAGTAAACGGTGTGAATGAAGCAGTTGCAGGCACAGAAACAGCATCATTAAAAGTAAATAGTCAGTATACTTCCATACAGGAAGTAGCAGAAAAAGCAGAAATTATAGCTGCTGGTATTGAAGAAAGTGATGTAGCTGTGGAACAAGTAACTACAACTGTTGCACATTTACAAGAAAAGGCAGAAAAATTAAGCCAGTTAGTAAGCAGGTTTAAAGTAGATTAAAAAAATAGGTTAAATCATACTTATTAGTAAAAACTAATAGTATGATTAACCATTAGAGGATTAAGCAATATTTAAAGCTAAAACCTATTATTAGGAGTTTTTTCTAAGAGATTGGGCAGTTCTTATGAAAGATATTGCTTTAAATATTGTTTTGTTAGAAAACAAGAAAGGGGAGCATACTATATAAATAATATAATTACAAGCAAAATTTTTTATTATTTTGTTTTTATCTCCATTTTTTTGTTTTCTAAATCAAAGGCTTTATTGTTATTGCCATTATTTCTATAATAATTAATTTCATTATCCAGCTTATTTATTTCCATATCTCTTTTTACATTTTTTTCTATGGTGTTATGAATAAACCTATCGCTTTTTGGAATAGTAGTGTTTTTTATAACATTTGTTTGTGCTAAAGATACATTACACCATACTAATACGAATAAAAATATAGTAGCTATTTTCATATATTTCACCTTACTTATTAAGACAAAGAAAAAGGGTTTTTGTTCAAATCATATTTTATGTATGGTTATAAATGTAATTAGGAAAAAAATGAGTGCTAAAATATTTTAGCACTCATAATATTATTATAATATATATTTACTTAAATCCACATTAGTGCTTATTTCTCCAAGTTTATCTTGAACATAAGTTGCATCAATAGTGATTTCCCCTGTGGCACCCTCTGGAGCTTCAAAGGCAATATCTTCTACTAATTTTTCCATAATAGTATGGAGCCTTCTTGCACCAATATTTTCATTAGATGAGTTTACTGTAAAGGCTATATCTGCTATGGCATCAATACCGTCATCTGTATATTTAATTGTAACATTATCAGCTTCTAAAAGTGCTGCATACTGTTTTGTTATAGCGTTTTCCGGCTCTTTTAATATACATAAAAAATCTTCTTTTGTAAGCACATCAAGTTCCACCCTAATAGGGAACCTGCCTTGTAATTCTGGTATTAAATCAGATGGTTTTGCCATAGAGAACGCACCTGCTGCAATAAATAATATATGGTCAGTTTTTACAATACCATATTTTGTATTAACAGTAGAACCTTCTACAATAGGTAGTAAATCCCTTTGAACACCTTCCCTTGAAATATCTCCACCTCTGCTGGAATTAGAGCTTGAAGAACATATTTTATCAAGCTCATCTAAAAACACAATACCTGATTGTTCCACACGTTTTAAAGCAGTGCTTTTTACATCGTCCATATCTATAAGCCTGTTTAATTCTTGGTTTTCTAATATTCCACGTGCTTCACTAATTTTCATTTTACGGCGTTTTGTTTTTTGTGGGAACATATTTTTCATCATATCATTTAAATCAATCCCCATATCTTGAAACCCTGCATTTGTAAGCACTTCCACATGTGGTGTTGCTTCATCAACATCTATTTCAATAAACCTTTCATCAAGTTCGCCATTTTTAAGTTTTTCTTTCATTTTTTCTCTTGAATCACTACTTGTAGAATCATGACCTTCAAGGGAATAAGAAACTGGTTTTGGTGGAAGTAATATATCAAGTATTTTATCTTCCACAAGTGATTTAGCTTTTTCAATATGGATTTCTTTTTGTTCAGATTTTACCATATTAACACCTATTTCCACTAAATCCCTAATCATAGATTCCACATCTCTACCAACATAACCTACTTCTGTATATTTACTTGCTTCCACTTTTAAAAAAGGTGATTTTGTTAGGCGGGCAAGCCTTCTTGCTATTTCTGTTTTACCAACACCGGTAGAACCTATCATTATAATATTTTTTGGTGTTATTTCTTCTTGTATTTTTTCAGGTAATTGTAGCCTTCTCCACCTATTACGTAAAGCAACAGCCACAGCTTTTTTTGCATTTTTTTGCCCTACAATATATTTATCTAACTCATTAACAATAGCTTTTGGTGTAAGATAATCAGCCATTTATTTTCTCCTTATATTATAATTCTTCTATTATTACATTTCTATTAGTGTATATACAAATAGAACCGGCTATATTAATTGCTTTTTCTGCAATTACTTTTGGTTCAAGCTCTGTATTTTCAATTAAAGCTCTTGCAGCAGAAAGTGCATAAGGGCCACCTGAACCTATGGCAGTAACTCCATCATCTGGTTCTATAATGTCCCCTGTGCCTGATAATACAAAAGTGTCATATTTATCTGCTACTATCATCATAGCTTCAAGTTTCCTTAAATATCTATCATTACGCCAATCTTTTGCAAGCTCTACTGCTGCCCTTGCAAGCTGGTTATTGCTGTCTTTTAATTTTGCTTCAAAACGTTCCATTAAAGTAAAAGCATCTGCTGCTGAACCTGCAAAACCACATAAAACATTGCCCCCTGCAAGTTTTCTTACTTTACGTGCGTTATCTTTCATAACAGTATGACCAAAAGTTACTTGACCATCCCCAGCCATTGCAACTTGTTCTCCTTTTCTTACTGCCACAACTGTTGTAGCCTGTATAGTGTTATGATTATGTTCCATAGCTACCTCATACATAAATTTAATTAGTATTATAATATAAGGAAATGTTACAAATATGTCAAACTTATATATAAAAAATTTTAATTTTTTCTTTATTTCTTCAAAATAATATAATAATATAGTATAAAAATAAAAGTAAGGTAGTATATGAAAATAAATAATAAAGCAACTTTTTGGGTGGTTTACTTTTTAGGCACAATGTTTGTAAAAACATGGCGTATAAAAAATGTAAATAAAGAGTCCTTTGATAATTGCAGAAAAGAGGGCAAAAGCCCTGTATTAGTTTTATGGCATGACTCTTTATTGCCTATTGCTTTTAATCACTATAAAGATAATGTAGCAACTATTGCTTCAGATTCTAAAGACGGTAGTTTAATTACATATATATTGGAAAAATGGGGCTTTAAAGTTTCTCGTGGTTCATCTACAAGGGGTGGTTTAAAAGCTGCCATGAATATTATTAAAACTTGTAAAACAGAAAAAAAACCGGCAGCAATTACAGTAGACGGCCCAAAAGGCCCACGTCATGAAGTAAAAAGTGGTGCTATAATGATTGCAAAAAACCTTGATAAAGTCATATATATGGCTACACTTAAAACAAAAAGCTATATCCAGTTTAAAAGTTGGGATAAGTTTATTCTACCAAAACCTTTTGCTAAAGTGGAAGTGTGGTATTCTGAGCCTTTTTATGTAAGAGATGAAAAAGGTGATAATATTTTACAAGAAGATACAAAAAAATTGCAAGATTTTATGCTTGAAAGAACAAAAACAGTTTATAGTGAGTTTTTATAAAATGATAATGAAAATACTTCTTTTAATATATAATTTTTTACTTATATTTGTTACTTTAATTTTAGCCCCTGTTGGTTATTTTATAATGCGTAAGAAAAATAAACATCAGCACTATTTTGAACGGTTTGGTTTTATTCGTATTAACGATTTTTCTTGTAAAGATTCCATATGGTTTCATTGTGCAAGCGTAGGAGAAGTTAGAAGTATTGAAAAAATAGTTACCTATTTTCGTGAAAATTACCCACAGTATGCTATTATTGTTACTACAATGACTGCAACAGGAAGGCAGGTAGCATACGATTATATAAAAGCAGATAAATCTTTTTTATTGCCTTTAGAAAACCCTAATGCCTTTTCTAAAATTATAAGCACTATGAATACTGCTTGTTTAATAATTGTAGATACAGAGTTATGGCCTAATTTAATATATACAGCTTCCAGCAAAATTCCTGTATTTTTAATAAACGGTAGAATATCTAATAAAACATATAAATCATATAAAAGGATGCGTTTTATATTTAAAGATATTTTAAACAGGTTTAGTGCTGTTATGACAAAAAGTATGCAGGACGAAGAACGGTTTATTCATCTTATGGGTAACAGTTCAAAAGTAATTACAGCAGGCAATATTAAATTCCAAGAGCGAAGAAAAAAAGAAGATGTTAAAATAATAGAGAGCTTAAAAGGTTATAAGTTTTTCCTTGTGGCATCTACCCATGAAACAGAAGAAAACACAATATTATCATACTTTAATGGGGAGCTTCTTGGCTTTGATAAAATTGTTATAGTGCCACGTCATATAGAAAGAGCAGAAAGTATAAAAACCCTTGCTTTAAAATATAATTATAGTGTAGGGCTTTTTAGTGAAAATGATTTTGAAAAAGATGTTATAATATGCGATGCTTTTGGGCTTTTAGAAGGGCTTTATATATTAGCTAACAAAATATTTATAGGTGGTTCCTTAATAAATATAGGCGGTCATAACATATATGAAGCATTACAGTTTGAAAAAGAAGTGGCAGTTGGTAAGTTTATGTTTTCTTTTCAAGAAATATATAATAAAGCACTGGAATATAATGTAGCCTATGAAATTAATAATAAAGATGATTTTATGGGATTTATAAATAATAATAACCATAATGATTTTAGCAGATTTTTTCAAGATATTGATAAAGCTAATAAAGACACCATATCAATAATAACTGAAACAATCAGCACAGTATTACATAAAAAGGAACAATTATGATATTATACTATATATTAACACCTATTGTCTTTTTACTAGAGCATACTCCACGTAGAGTATTATTTGGTATAGCAAAATTTATGGCGTTTTGGACATGGCATTTTTCAAAAGAAAGACGCCATGTGGCTATTACTAACGCAAAAATATTAGGTGCTCAAGACCCATATAAGGTAGCAAGAACATCTATTAATTATACATTTATGTCATATGTAGATATATTTTTTGCAAACAGGGTAAACCAAGAATATGTAAAAAAACATGTAACTATTGAAAATAGAGAGCTTTATGATAATCTAAAAAAAGAAAATAAAGACCTTGTATTTTTAAGTGGTCATTTTGGCACATGGGGGATTATAGGTAACCTTGTAACAGAGATATTAGATACAAAACTTATAACCATAGGCCGTTCCACA
>CALADT010000216.1 GCA_937890655.1 uncultured Mucispirillum sp.
CCTACCCATTTTTTTACTATCTTTTATGATGTATTTGAAATTTATTTTCTAATGAACTTTAAAATTTTGGCGATATATAACATATGAAAACAAAAATATTTTTATTACTACTTTTTTTAATGACACCTTTTTTAATACAGGCTGCTGATAATGTGTTGGACCAACTATTGCCTCACAACCATTATAACTGTAACCAATGTGTATGTGATAGTAAAGGTGTGTGTTCCTGTAAAAAATGTGATTATGTTAGTGATAACTCTACACTTGCAGAGCTTTTAGGTGGGCTTGATTGCTCCTGTAACACATGTTTTTATTCTGATAACAATACACCAGTTAGAGAAAATACATTTAATTTAGCTTGTGGTAGTTGCACTTGTGATAATGAAACAGTCCGTCATTTAAAAAATATGTTTTTAAATGCTAAAGATTTTAGTGTGTGTGATAATAAATCAAAAGTCTTAAAATTTCCTGAAAATACGTATTTAGAAAAATGTATTAGGGAATATACAGGTATAACAAGGTGGCCTATTTCCTGTGCTAGAGCAGAAGAAATAACTATTCTTAAATGTAACGATACACATATAACAAGTTTAGATGGTATAGAGCAGCTTACAAAACTTCGTCATCTTGATATGGGGCCTAAAGGCACTAAAATAGAAAGCCTTATGCCTTTGCGTAATTTAAAAGAGTTGCGTCATTTAGAAATACCTAATTCTGAAATAAAAAACATAGAATATTTAACTCGTTTACCACATTTAAATACTTTAAATTTAAGTGGGAACCATATTACAGATTTAACTTATTTCCCATATATGTATCCTTTAACACAACTTGCCCTAAACTATCAAGGCCCAGACTATATTAAGGATATTACTCCATTATTATATATGAACCCTAGTTTACAGCACTTATCGTTACAGGGTAATAAGATTTCAGATATTTCTCCACTTACAAATCTTCATGCTTTAAAATATATTAGCCTGCGTGATAATAGAATAACTTCCATAGAAGCATTAAAAGATAAAACTATGCTTTCAGGTATTGATATGAGTATTAATTTAATAAGTGATA
>CALADT010000217.1 GCA_937890655.1 uncultured Mucispirillum sp.
TGTAAAAAGATTATAAAATTTTTTGGCTAATAAAAACTATACAAGTAAAGTAAATTACTAAGCCACACACTTAAAACAACACAGTAGTAAGTTAAAGGATATAACCGTAAAGAGATTCTTCGCTCAAGGCTCAGAATTGACAGTAATGTGGTTGGTAGTTTTATTTTAAGTAAAAGACAGTAAAGTAAACAATGACTTTTAATATAAAAACTTAATTTCTAAAATATTATAGATACTTGCAACTAATATCCCACGTTACAATAACGTCATATTGAGAGTGAGTGCAACGAACCGAAATATCTAAAAAAATATAATTGTAAAAAGATTATAAAATTTTTTGGCTAATAAAAACTATACAAGTAAAGTAAATGACTAAGCCACACACTTAAAACAACACAGTAGTAAGTTAAAAGATATAACCGTAAAAAAAAAACAGGTATTATACAAATATATACAATACCTGCATTATTGATTATTTAATTAATATAAATTCCATATCATCAATTAATATATTTTCTCCAGATTTTTTAATTGTCATATTATCTTCTAACCGATTTAAAAATCTGCTTTCATTATCCATATCTTCTGGTTCTCCTAACATCATTGTAGAGCCTAGATTAGAAAATGAAATAACACCGTCTTTTATTTCATAGTTACCTAAATATCTATTTACTCCACCGGAACCATGTATTGAACCATTATCAAAACCTATGGTAATTTTTTCATTAGTTGATAGTTTATATGTATTATTATCAATAACTTTTTCCATATTCTCACTTTTACAGCCATAAATAGATAACACTAAGATTATAACTAATAATATATACTTTTTCATAACTTACCTTATATTTATATATTTAATCTATTCTGCAATATGGCCTTTTGGACGAACAGTTAAAACAGGGCAAGGTGCTTTACGAACAACAAGTTCTGCAGTAGAACCAAATAACACATGCTCTAAACCTGTTCTTCCATGTGTGCCTATTATAATCATATCAAAATTGCCTGTTTCTGCTTCCTTAATAATCTCACTGTATGGGTTACCCCTTAAGATTTTTGTAGTAAACTCAACGCCTTGTAGTTCAGGAGCATTTGCCACAAATTCATCAAATTGTTTTTTTGCTCCGTCTTCAAAATCTGGCGATAAGTTTTGCATAGGCATACCCATTTGTGGAATATAGAAAGCTACTATATTGCCTTCATCAAATAATATATGCACTATTTCAAGCTCTGCATTTAATATTTTTTTCATTTCAACTGCATATGCTAACGCATAATGTGATGCCTCCGAAAAATCAGTAGGAAAAAGAATTTTTTTTACAGGTCCCATAATATACCTCCTTAATATCGTATTATTTATATTTATGATGGGCAAGAGATAATAATTTTTTTATTTCTCCCAACTTATAGTCTTTAGGGAGAATCTCTAAAAACCCAAATTCATATGCCAAAAGAATATCATCTGCTGCTATATTTGATGAAAGAAGTATAACAGGTTGAGATCTTCTAATTAAACCTATATTATTTAACATATCCACCATATAGATTTCTTTCATACTTAAATCAGCTATTACACCATAATACTCATTATTATTTAAAACTTCAATAGATAATAACGGGTTGCTTAATCTTTGTAACTGATAGTTTTTACTATCAAACTCAAAATGAAACCGTGAAAAAACATCATCATCGTTGGTAATAACAAGGATTTTTTTAGCTCCCATAATATTATACCCCCATTAATTGTTTAAAATTCACTTCTAATATTTCTGATAATTTTCCTTTATCTATACATAAATATTCTGATATAAAAGCAGCAGTATAAGCCACATTAGCCGGTTTATTAGGCTTACCACGAACAGGAACAGGTGCTAAATATGGACTGTCTGTTTCTATTAGTAGTTTTTCAAGTGGTGTTTTGCTTAATGCTATTCTTAAATTCTCTGCTGATTTAAAAGTAACATTGCCTGCATAACTTATATAAAAATCTTTATCTTTTACCCATTCTAAAACTTTTAAACTACCATCAAAACAATGAAATATACCTTTTAAGTTGCTGTATTTTTCATAGGCTTTATTTAATACTTCTATTGTTTTTTCTGCTGCGTTCCTGCTATGGATAACAATAGGTTTATTCTTTTTACAAGCTATATCTATCATATCTTCAAAAAGCTCAACTTGTTTTTCTTCACTAGGGTTATTTTCATAATAAAAGTCAAGCCCTGTTTCCCCTATGGCTATTACTTTTTCATGCTCTGCAAACTCTAAAAACTTATTATAATGTTCTTCTCTTTTATACTCATTGGCTGATTCTGGGTGGATTCCCACAGCAGCATATAAGTTTTCCACCTGATTTGTGCTTTCCATGGCCTTTATACTGTCATTATAATCTGTGCCTATGGTAATAATTCTTAAAACATTATTGTTTACAGCCTCTTGAAAAAAATCATTTATTGTTCTGCCATGTTCATCATTATGAATGTGTGCATGGCTATCTGTCCAAAAGATATTTTCCATATTATTTTATTCTTGTTCCAACTTCTACATCATCTGGTAGTTGTAACACATTATGACGGTTACCGTCAAAAACAGCCAGCACCATACCATTTGATTCTATACCCATAAGTTTTGCCGGTTTTAAGTTAGATACAACAGCAACTGTTTTCCCTACTAAATCTTCTGCCTTATAGCTTTGTGCTATACCTGCTACAATAGTTCTACCACCGTCGCCTACATCTATTTTTAATTTTAAAAGTTTTTCACTTTTTTTCACATTTTCTGCTTCTAAAATTTTACCAGCTTTTATTTCCACTTTTAAAAAGTCGTTAAAGTCAATTAAATTACTTTCTTCAACTTTTGTTGTTTCCTTTTCTTTATTATTACTATATATTTTTTCAAGCATCTCTTTTTCATCAATCCTTGGGAACATATTATTGTTTTCCCCTAGACTTACACCACTTTTTAATAATTTCATATTAGCAATAGATAATTCATCACTTAAATTAATATTATCATCTGCGCCGATTTGTTTTCTTATTTCCATCGCAGTTTCTGGCATAAATGGGTAAATTAAGTGAGATATTGCACGTAAACCGTCTAAAACTGTATATAATACTGATGCTAAACGTGGTTTATCTGTCTCATCTTTTGCAAGAACCCATGGTTTTGCAAGATCAATATACCTATTCATTGCTCCAATACTTTCCCATATGGATAAAAGAGCTTTATTAAAAGCCATATTTGAGATAAACTCGTTTGCTTCAGTAGTAGATTTTTTTACAGCATCATAAATTATATTATCTAATTCATCAAATTGACTATATTCTGGCACTACACCATTAAAATATTTTCTTACCATACCTGTTGTTCTTGAAACAAGGTTGCCTAAATCGTTGGCTAAATCTCCATTTATTCTATGTATTAATGCTTTAAATGAAAAATCACCATCTAAACCAAAAGGCACTTCTCTCATTAAAAAATACCTAAAGGCATCCCTTGAAAACATATCTACAAGGTAATTAGGGTCAATAGCGTTACCCATTGATTTTGACATTTTTTGGCCATCCACAGTCCACCAGCCATGAGCAAAAACAGATTTTGGTAAATCTATTCCTGCACTTAATAACATAGCAGGCCAGTAAACAGTGTGAAAACGCAAGATATCTTTACCTACAATATGGTAATCTGCCGGCCAATATTTAGCCTTATCACTATCACTATTAAAATAACCTAATGCTGAAAGGTAGTTTGTTAATGCGTCCACCCATACATATATTACATGCTTATTATCTTCTTCCATAGGTATGCCCCATGAAAAATTAATACGGCTTATGGATAAATCTCGTAACCCTTCTTTTATAAATGATAATATTTCATTACGTCTTGATTCTGGGCGAATAAAATCAGGGTTATTTATAATATGCTCATAAATAGCATCCCCATATTTACTCATTTTAAAAAAGTATGATGATTCTTTTAATTTGCCTGTTTCTCTGCCACAGTCAGGACATAAGTTGCCTTCTAAAAGCTGAGTTTCTGTCCAATATGCTTCACATGGCGTGCAATACCACCCCTCGTATTCCCCAAGGTATATATCCCCATTAGCTTTCATTTTTTTAACCATTTCAAGCACTGTTTTCTTATGGCGTTCTTCTGTTGTGCGTATAAAATCATCATTAGATATATTTAATACTTTCCATAACTCTCTAAAAGTTGCGTTATTTTTATTTGCTAATTCAATAGGTTTTATTTTCTCTTTTTCTGCAGACTGTTCCATTTTTTGTCCGTGTTCATCAGTGCCTGTTAGAAAAAATACATCATAACCACACATACGTTTATAACGGCTAATAACATCTGCTGCCACAGTTGTATAAGCATGACCAATATGTGGTTTATCGTTTACATAATATATTGGAGTTGTTACATAAAATGTTTTTTTCTGCCCCATGTCTACCTCAAGTTATATACTTTCATTATTATTTGAGTTATTATAGTTTTTGTTATGTTTTTTATAATGGTTACGTGTATCGTTGCCATTATTATTATAATGTTTTTTTTGATAATTTGTTCTATCGTTACTGTTATTATCATTGTTATAAGGCTTTTTGAAATGGTTTTCTTTTTCACCATTTTCGCTTTCATTATTATACGGTTTTTTATATGGTTTTTTACTATTTTGGTTTACAATAGAATTATCGTTTTGCATATAAATAGTATTTTCTTCCAATAAAGCATCAATAGTATCGTTTAATTCAATATATTCCACATTATCATCACATCCTTCGCAATTACCACAGCCATCGCAACCATCATACTGTTCTTTTTCAAACATTAAACAGCACATAAGCCTGCCACAAACACCAGATATTTTATTTGGGTTCATAATTAAGTTTTGGTCTTTTGCCATTTTTATGGAAATATTATCAAAACGGCGTAAAAAATTAGTGCAACATAATTCTCCCAAAACCACCAATCATTTTGGTAGCATCTCGCACACCTATTTGACGCATTTCAATACGTGTTCTAAATATCCTTGCTAAATCACGGACTAATTGACGGAAATCCACCCTGCCCTCTGATGTAAAATAAAACGTTATCTTACTTCTATCAAGACAGTATTCTGCGGAAAGTAACTTCATATCAAGCCCTGCATCAAGGGATAATTTTTTACATATATCAAAGGCTTTCGGTTCGTCTTTTAAGTTCTGTTCCTTCGCCTTTATATCTTCATCAGTTGCAATACGGAGTATATTTTTCATAACCTGTTCATCAGGCACAGATATTAAACGTGGTGCCACACACACCCTTGCCATATCTTCCCCTTTGTCAGATTCCACCACAACATTATCACCATGCTTTACATCATAGCCCTCACATAAAAAGTCATAAACTTTTCCTGCGCGCTTAAACAATACTCCACAAGCATTATATTCTTTCACTAAAAACCTCTATTGTCTTACTTACAAAATCATGTTTTGTTAAGTCTATATTTATATTATAATTTAATCTTTGTAAAATTTCTAGTATATACTCACCATAAATAATATATTTATTTTGGCTGTCTTTTTTATATCGCTCTAATGTATAAGTATATATTATTTCCATTACTGCTTTTATTATCCAAATATCGTTTAAATCAAGAAAATAAGCAGTAAATGATTTAAAATCTTTTTTAATTATATAATCTAGTATGTCATGAGCTTTTAAGTCATCAAGCATAAAAGCCCGCTCCATAGAACCACCAGACATACTTATTATACTATCTGTATTTTCACTATTACCACGTTTAAGGGAGTATATCTCTTTTACTTCATCAATATTTAATGGCGAAAAGTTTACTAAACTACACCGCGAACGTATTGTGGGCATAATCATATCATATTTTGATGTAATAAGTAAAAATAAACTGTTCTCCCCCGGTTCTTCCAACGTTTTTAAAAACGCGTTACCTGCAACAATTAAGCCACTGTTAGATAATTTTTCAGCATCTCTTAATATAAAAATCTTCCATTTGGATACAAGCCCTGTCATACTGGCAGCTTCTGATATACTACGTATATTTTCCACTTTTAAATCACTACCTTCATATATATAAAGATCCGGATAAGTGTTTTCTTGCACCTGTAAACAGCTACTACAAGAACATTCTTCAAAAAAACTGCCCCGCTGGCAAAATATACTACGTGCTAGCTCTTTTGCAAATAAAAATTTACCTATACCACTAATGCCAGATAATATATAACTGTGGCTTAACCTGTTACCAGCTATTATTTTCTTAAAAAAATCTTTTTGTTTCTTATGGCCTATTACCGTGTTGCACAATCAGATTTATCCCCTTGTAATTTTTTAACAGCATGTTCAATGGCAGGCATAATTACAGCTAAATTCTCAATAGCTCCTTTTGGGCTACCAGGAAGATTAATTATTACAGAATTATTTCTTGTGCCACATACAGCACGTGAAACAATAGCACTAGGTGTTACTTTAAAACTTTCTGCCCTCATAGCTTCTTCAAAACCTGCAAGACGTTTTTCAATTAAGTTTATTGTAACATCAGGGGCAATATCTCGTGGACTTACACCTGTGGAACCGTTTGTTATTATAACATCTAAACATTGAGTATCTGCAAAATCTTTTAATGTAAGCTCTAGTTTTGAAGTGCTGTCTGCTATTAACTCTTTTCTTATAAAAGAAGTTTCCATGTGTTCTTCTATATATTTTTCTATTGCTGGGCCTGTTAAATCTTCATATTCACCTTTGCTTGCCCTGTCAGACAATGTGATAATACCTACAGAAAAACCTGTTTTGCCTTTATTAACTATTTCATCACCAACTTTTATTTCGCCGTTACCACGCACAACACCAAAAATACCTTCTTTTGGCATAACACATTCACCTGCATGATAGTAAACTGCACATTTATGGTGGCATATTTTACCTATTTGAGAAATAATAATATCAACACCACCTACTTGCAATTTTGTACCAACAGGAAATGATAATAAATCAAGCCCTTCAGTTGTAATGTTTTCTGCAAAATCACCACTTTTTACATCAGCACCTTTTTCCTGCATTTTATGAACGCTTTCAAGAGCAAGTAAACTTAACTGCCTGTGCCATTTACCAGCATGAGCGTCCCCTTTTATACCATGGTCTTCCACTAAAACAGCAGAAGGCACATTTTCTTTAATAACTCCCTTTCTATCACTTATAGATATAGCCTGTATTTTTCCCATTTTATCACCTTAATTTATAATAAATGTTTAATTAATTTTACAATTAACTATCTATTCTAACAATAAATAGTATTTTATGCAACAAGATATAATAATAATATGTAAAAAAATTAAATTTATCTATATATTATAAACTTATACTGCTTTAATTATAGGTTAATTTTTATATATTTTGGTAGTTATTATAATGATCATAATTTGAGAGTGTTTTATTTATTGCTTTTTAAATAGGCTATAATAAGTATTTAAAAATAGTGTTTACATGACAAAAGTTATAAATTATTAATAACTATTTTTTAGTGATTTAATACTATAAAATATTTTATTATATTGTTTTTATAGCTTTTTATTAAGCTATTAATATATATAATTTTTTAGTATGATATTTTAAAAATAACAAATGAAGTTTATAATTACCCTATAACATAATTCTTATAGATAAATTACTAATAATAAAATGATATCTTATGTTTGCATATTTACTAACTTATTAATCTATTAAAATATACTATAAAACATTATATAATATAACAAATGATTTTTACAAACAACTTATAAACTAATTGCTTATTTTTCTAAAATACTTGTGGCAAAATCTAAAACATTTTGGCAGGATAGTTCTGCACGTTCATAAATCACTTCATCAAATAGCATATCATTTATATACATAGAACGTTCTAAATTACAAAGTAGACGTTTTGCTTTTACTCCGTTTTGTTTTGTGCCTAATATATTTGCAATAGGGACAACAGAACCCTCAGTTCCTATTACTGCTACACCGTCATTTTCATCTAACAAATCAAAAGATTTAAACATATGGTAATATTGTGGTGCCTGCTCTCCAAAAAACACGATTGAAGGTTTAAAATGGTTTTGCCCACATTTTTCACATGTCATATCCTTATAATCATCATTAATATAAACTTCATGACCACAGGCTGTGCAATGGATATAATTAATATGGCCATGAACATGCATAACATCGCTACAACCTGCAACTTCTAGCAAATTATCAATATTTTGGGTAATAACTATTACTCTTTGGCTGCCATACTTTTGTTGTAAATCAGCTATTAGTTTATGCATACTATTAGGCTGTGCCTTGCCATACTCTTTACGTCTTAAAGAATAAAATTCATGAACCATTTTATAGTTGGATTCCCATGTGTGTATGTTACATACTTTATTAACATCATAATGGTCCCATAAACCTTTACCACCACGAAATACTCCAAGCCCACTATCTGCACTTAACCCTGCACCACTAAAAAATAATATTTTACTCATATTACACCTAAAAAAATAGGGTGTTTAAAAAACACCCCTTTATTTATTTACCCATGCTGTTTAAAAATTCTGTGTTAGTTTTTGTGCCACGCATTTTATCAAGCACTAATTCCATAGCGTCCACAGAGTTCATATTTGATAAGAATCTGCGAAGTATCCATACTTTGTTTTGCTCTTCCTGAGTTTGAAGTAACTCATCTCTACGAGTGCCTGATTTATTAATATCAATAGCAGGAAATAGTCTGCGTTCCACAAGGCGTCTATCAAGATGAAGTTCCATATTACCTGTGCCTTTAAATTCTTCAAAAATAACTTCGTCCATTCTAGAACCTGTATCCACTAAGGCTGAAGCAATAATAGATAAACTGCCACCGTTTTCAATATTTCTTGCTGCACCAAAAAACCTTTTTGGTTTATGGAGAGCGTTTGCGTCCACACCACCAGAAAGCACTTTACCACTTGATGGCTCAACTGCGTTATATGCCCTTGCAAGACGTGTTATACTATCTAATATAATAACTACATCTCTGCCACTTTCCACTAGCCTTTTTGATTTATTTAAAACCATTTCAGCCACTTGAACGTGCCTATAAGCTGGCTCATCAAATGTGGAAGATATAACTTCCACCTGCATAGGCTCACGGCCTTCTGCTATGGCTTCTTCTATCATTTTAGCAACAGCTTTTTTGAAATCTGTAACTTCTTCCGGACGTTCGTCAATTAATAGTAATATCATAAAAACTTCTGAGTGGTTTTTAGCAATACTACCTGCAATAGATTTCATTAAAACAGTTTTACCTGTTCTAGGTGGTGCCACAATTAAACCACGTTGCCCCTTACCTATTGGGGCTATTAAATTTATACATCTTGTATCGTATTTTGTTGGGTCTGCTTCTAAATCCAGCCTTTCATCTGGAAAAAGTGGAGTTAGGTTTTCAAAAAGAGTTCTTTGTCTTGTAGGAGTGCAGAAATTCACAGTTTCTACTTTTAATAATGCAAAATATTTCTCGTTATCTTTCGGCGGCCTTATTTCACCTGCTACGGTATCACCATTCCTTAAACCAAGCCTTCTTATTTGGGCAGGAGATACGTAAATATCATCAGGGCCAGGAAGGTAGTTATAGTCTGGAGAACGGAGAAAACCAAAACCATCAGGCAAAATCTCTAGTACACCCTGACTGTAAATTTGACCGTTTTTTGAACTTGTAGATTTTAAAATTTCAAAAACAAGCTCTTGTTTTAGTAGATTTTCAGCGTTTTCAATTTCCATTTGGCTTGCAATAACTACTAAATCTGCAATAGATTTCTTTTTTAATTCAGTAAGATTCACGAACATACCTCATAATTATATGACATTTATATATTTAATTTATAACCTAATATACGTTAAAGATTATATTAACTTATTTAATCACCACATTAAGGTAACTGAAATTTAACTATTTTTTATTGATAATATACAGACCCTTAGAATATAGTATGAATACTTATCTGTGTTATTATTATATTTTTACTATGTTGTCAAGAGAAAATATAAGGTTTTTATAGAAAAAATAAGTTATAATTATGATTTTATTAAACAATGTAAAATAAAATTCTAATACGTCTATTATTTACAACTTATATGTTTAAAATAAAAAAAAATTTGTTTTATTTAAATATCTTTTTATAATAAAATGTTATATTGTGATTAAAAGCTAAATGATTAAAAATTTTAAAAAAATTATAAATATTTAATAGAATTACCATAAAATTGATATTATTAATTTTTAAGCTTTTCAACTAGACTAAACACATTAGAACAGCAACCCCACTCTTCAATCTGTGGCTTGTTTCCAATAAACCACCTACTGATACCATATGTATTTTTTGTTTAACAAGTCATTCATAGATAATATATTTACTATTTATATAAAATTAGTTAAGAAATAAATAATATATTAGCTATAATATATCTGTCTATAAAACAAATAAATCACGATTAAAATTTATTATTCTACAATATTTTTTTACTTACTTTTTTCGTATGCCTGACATACTTCTTTTGAAGTGCCTTGCATAATTATTTTACCTTTATCAAGCCATATTGCTTTACTGCATACTTTTTCCACTTGAGAAGCACTGTGGGATACAAATAGTATAGTTACGCCATTTTTACGCATTTCATCTATTTTAGCTTCGCACTTTGCTTTAAATTTATAATCCCCTGTGGATAAAACTTCATCTGCAATTAATACATCAGGGTCAAACATAATAGCCGTTGCAAAACCTAACCTTGCACGCATACCTGATGAAAAATTCTTTATAGGAACATCTATAAAGTCATGTATTTCTGCAAAATCCACAATAGCATCGTATTTTTCTTCTATTACTTTTTTATTAATTGCTCTTAATGCACCATTAAAATATATATTTTCTCTTGCTGTTAAATTATGGTCAAACCCTGCCCCAAGTTCTATTAATGGTGCAATTTCACCATTTACAGTGGCTTTTCCTTCATCAGGGCGTAATATACCTGCAATAACTTTTAAAAGAGTAGATTTACCAGAACCATTAAAACCCACTATACCTAAAGAATCACCTTTATTTACTGTAAAACTAACATCTTTTAGTGCTTGAAATTCTTGATACAATACCTGTCCTTTAAATAAAGATATCATATACTCTTTCAGACCATCATATTTTGCCATTGCAAGGTTAAACTTTACTGAAACATTTTCCACTTTTATTGCTATATTATCATCTAACTGTTTCATAACCCACTTCTTAAATATATAATATAAATTTTCTCTGTAACATTTTAAACACTAATGCACCAAATAAAAATGTGCCTAAAGCAAAGGCTGTGCATATTAATGCTGAATCTAATGACGGAATTTTACCATCAATAACTAAAACCCTAAAATAATCAATAAAATGGTATAATGGATTATAATTCATTATAGCCATTATTTTTGGGGGTAATATACTAACAGGGTAAAATACAGGAGTAGCATATATTAACACTTTTGTTACAACGCTATATAAATGACCTACATCCCTAAAATATACATTTAATGCTGAAAGAATAAACGATATTCCTATGGAAAAAATTAGAACAAATAAAAATGGAATAGGTATTAATAACCAGCTAAAACTTACAGGTAATTGAAACCAAATCAATACCACAATTAATGCTATTATTGAAACGGACGTATTAATAAATTCAAATAAACATTTTTCAATAGGAAAAAGATATTTTGGCATATACATTTTTTTAATAAGCCCTGCTGCACCAATAATGGAAGATATAGCACCTGATGTTGATGCAGAAAACATTGTAAAAATAATATATCCCGTTAAATAATAAACAGGATAATGCTCTATATCAAACCTAAATAAATATGAAAATACAGCACTAATTACTATCATCATAAGTAACGGGTTTAATACGCTCCAAAAAATACCTAATACTGAACGCCTATATTTTACAATAAAATCTCTTTTTACAAGGTTATACAAAGCTGTTTTATACTTATAATGATGATAAAAAGAACTTCTTTTTATTCTATTTTTTATTAATGATAATTTACTAATTTTCTTATTAAACTCATTATCATTTTCAATGTTATTACTCATCTACAACCTGCCCATAATTTCACAGATTATATACTATTTATTTTATAAAATCAAGAATATAAAATCTATAATTTACTAGCTGTATTATGAACCATATTGACTAATAATATTGTGTATGTTATAAGTAGCATAGTAATTGGGAGATTTAATATATGAATAGAGTAAAAAAAATACTTATACAGCCATACTGTTTATGGACTTTAATAACATCGCCACTATTTAATAGTAAATGGTATAGAACAAAATATAATGATATTAATATTTTTTATAAAATTTTCCCTATTTTACATTATTATCTACACGGTTGGAAAGAATTACGGAACCCTGGCCCTAATTTTAATACAAAATACTACCTTGATAGATATAATGATGTAAAACTAGCTAATATAAATCCATTATTTCATTATGAAAGAACAGGTA
>CALADT010000218.1 GCA_937890655.1 uncultured Mucispirillum sp.
CTTTATTATGTATATTTTGTGCTATAAATTTTTGGTTATTATAATTATAGTTAAATATTGCATTTTCTTTTAAGTTTTTATAAAAAGAAAGTGAACTAGGTTTATCGGAAGAACCACCTATTGTAAAAACATCTTTAGGTTTATCAAAAGCCATAACAAAACCATTAGTACCTATTTTTATAGAACCAATACTTGTTTTTAAAACATCGTAAGCTGGAGCCAAATTATAACCTATAAATAATATACCTGTAACTTTATTATTAACAATAATAGGGTCATAATATGTTATATAATCATGGCCAAAAAGTGTGGCTTTACCTATATATGTTTTACCCTCTAACACTAGTTTATATGCTGGGTGATTATGGTCTAATTTAGTCCATATGGCACGTTTACCGTTTTCATCTTTTAATGATGTGCTAATACGAACAAAATCATCTCCCTGCCTTGCAAATATTGTGGCAATATCCTTTGTAGTTGCTGAAAATTTATCTAACACATCAGTATTTCCGGTGATACTATGGTTATTTAAGTAATAATCAGGGTATCCATTTTCGTTATTACCTTCCATAGAAAAATCTTTATAACTACCATAATTTGATTCTAAAAAATATTTAAATACAGACATAGAGTTTTGACTGTTTTGTTTTAATTGGCCAATAAGGTTATTAAATGAACTTTCTACTAAAAAAGCTGCTTCTTTTATACTCATTTCAGCACTTGATTTTGCACTTTTAGAAGCATAAATACTAATAAATAAAAATAAAACGATAACTAAAATAAAAATTACTGGGGCATTACTAATAAGTATTTTTTTGGCTATTGATGTGTTTTTAAAATTAAACATATATCACCTTACAAGTTATGTTTTAAATCTTATAAGAATGATTATATATGATTTTTTTTATAAAATCAATACCATTGTATATATTAAGATTATAGTATATTTTCTAAATATTCTTATTTTTATAACTTATGTTCTAAATTAAATTGTTAGAAAAGTTATGGGGTGATTACTTGATTATCTCTTGAAATTCATCAATTATACTACCTATTTTTGAGATTGTATTATTATAAACATTATAATACCAAAATGCATCAAAATAATCATGAGTTTTATAAGCTACTTCGCCAAATGTAATAGATAAACCGTAAAATTTAGTTCCACGTTCTTGCTCTGTTTTAATTTTATCTAATAAATCTTCATGAATATATGGATAAATAAAATCAGAAATCATTAATACATCTGCTTTACTATAATCATCTCGTTGCAATGTTTTAACAGCTTCTTGTAAAGCAGGCATTGCATCTGTTCCTCCATTAAAACTCATTTGTAAAAAATCCATTAATGCACTAAAATTCTTCCCTTTTTGAAAATCAAGTGTTTGAATATTTGTGCTAAAATTAATTAAAAAACAATCTCTATCTGATTTTTTTGCTTGGGTAACAATATATAATGACATAGCTTTGGCAATATATTCAGGCATACCACTCATAGAGCCACTTGTATCAATACATAAAATAACAGGGCCTTTTTCTGATTCTTTTTTGTCTTCTTTTTCTATTTCTTCCTCAAAATCTCTACTTTCTGAATGTGATACATAAGATTGATTTTCAAACATCATAAGCCTATTTTCTACATATTTAAGATTAAATAGTATATCCATATCTTCATCAAACATTATACTATATTCACTAGGCACTAATGATGAAATATCTCTACCCAATATAATACCAGATATT
>CALADT010000219.1 GCA_937890655.1 uncultured Mucispirillum sp.
GCGTCAAATTCTGAGGAGTGTTTTAAAATCCTTGAAAAAGAGAAAATAGACTTATGTCTATTAGATATCAAATTAAAAGGCGAAAGTGGTATTGATATTTTACAGAGAGTTGTAAAAGAATATAAAGGCATGAAAACAATACTTGCAACAGCCTATTCTGCTTATCAAGATGATTTTTCCACTTGGAGTGCTGACGGCTACTGGGTAAAATCTCAAGATACTGATTCTTTAAAAGAAGAAGTTAAAAAAGTTTTAGCAAAAGAAAGTTAATAAATTAATGGGGGCGTGTGTAATTACTGCCCCCAATTTTTTATTTTTGCAAATTATTTAAAAAATATATAATGAGATAAAAAAGGTGGTATTACTATGAAAGCAGTTGTTATGGCTGGTGGGTTTGGAACAAGGATTCAGCCCCTCACATCAAGCGTTCCTAAACCAATGATTCCTGTATTTAATAAACCTATGATGGAGTATATTATAATGTCCTTGCGTGATGCTGGCATTAAAGATATTGCTATATTACTCTATTTTAAACCTGAAATAATAAAAGCACATTTTGGAGATGGTTCATCACTTGGGATAAATATTGAATATTTCACTCCTGATGATGATTACGGCACAGCAGGAGCTGTTAAAAAAGCAGAAAAGTTTTTAGACGAAAGGTTTATTGTAGTTAGTGGCGATTTAATTACAGATTTTAATATACCAGAAATTATAAAATACCACGAAGATAAAAATTCTAAAGCTACTATTACACTTACTTCAGTGCCTGACCCATTACAATTTGGTGTAGTTATTACAGATAGCGAAGGCAAAATTGTAAGGTTTTTAGAAAAACCAGGATGGGGAGAAGTTTTTAGTGATACAATTAATACAGGTATATATGTTTTTGAACCAGAAATATTAAACTATATTCCTGAAAACAAAAACTTTGATTTTTCAAAAGACTTATTCCCTAGCATTATGGCAAGTGGAACACATATATATGGATATAACGCTAAAGGCTACTGGCGTGATGTAGGTAACCCTGATTCTTACAGAACATCATTAATAGAAATAGCACAAGGAATGATAAAATTACCACTTAGTGGCGAAAAGAAATCATTTAATGAAGGTATTTTATATCACGGTGCTAATTTTAAAATGGCAGATAATGTGGAAATCACAGGGCTTGTGGTTGTAGGAGATAACTGTTCCATAGGGGAAAACTCTAAAATATCTGATTGCTGTATGGGTAATAATTGTTCTGTTGGTAGTAACACAACCATATCTAAATCAATATTATGGGATAAAGTTTCCATTGGTAGCACCACAGAAATAACAAACGCAGTATTTTGCGATAAAGTTATTGTTGGTAATAAAGTAAAATGTCCACAGGGTGTGATTATTGCAGAAGCATCTAAAATAGGCAACAACGTTGTTTTTGAAAAAGATGTTATGGCATGGCCTGATAAACAAGTGGAAGAAGGTTCTATTGTATCCTCTAACCTTATTTGGGGGGATAAATGGAAAAACTCTATATTTGAAGGTGGTAAAGTAAGTGCTAGAACGAATATTGAGCTTTCTTCTGATATGGCTGCAAAACTTGGTGCTGCTTTTGGTTCACTTTTACCAAACGGTTCAAGAATATTAATCTCTAGGGATTACCATAAAGCATCTCGTATGCTTAAAAGGGCTTTTTTAGGTGGTTTACTTTCCACTGGTGTTAATGCTGTTGATTTAAAAATGGAAGCTTTACCGGCTATGAGATATAAACTTTCCACATTTGGGGAAGTTGGTGGCGTTCATTTTAGGCAGTCCCCTAGCGACCCTACTCATACAGAAATATTATTTTTCAATGATTCTGGGGATATAATTGACTCTGGAGTGGAAAAAAACCTTGAAAGAGCATTTTTTAGGGAAAACTTTAGGCGTGTAACACACAATGAAATAGGCGATATTAATGAAAAACAAATGGTTAAAGAGTTCTATATAGAAGGGCTTTTAAGAAGTATTGACCAAACAGCATTAACTGCTAAAAGCACAAAAATAGTTCTTGATTTATTAAACGGTGTTACAGACCATATTTTGCCAAAAGTTTTAAATAAAGTTGGTATAGATTCTGTTATATTAAACGCAAACCATGATGAATTAAAACTTTCAAGAACAGAATATCAACAAGATGCTGCCATATTACAGGCTGCAAATATTGTTAAAGTATTAAATGCTGAAGCAGGATTTATTATTTACCCTTCTGGGGAAAGGATTACAGTTATTGACGATGCTGGAGAAAAATTAAGCGGCCATAAGCTTTTAATGTTATTACTTTTATTAATTGATAAATCAGTGGATAAAAAAGTAAAAGTTTACTTACCTGCTTTTGCTCCTAGTGTGCTTGATAATAAACTTAAAAATGTGGAAATAGTTCATGGAACTTTTACAGGTATAAAAAGTAGCTTTTTAAGAAATTACTATTTTACAGGTAACTTACGTAGTTTTGTATGCTTTACAGAGCATAGCACAACACCAGATGCTATATATGCTGCATTAAAAGTAGTTGAAATGATGAATAAAGTTAATAAATCACTTTCAGAAGTTGTGGCAGAAATACCTGAATATAAATTTTACCATGCTGTTATTAACTGCCCTGTGGAAGTAAAAGGGTATTTAATGAGAAAAATGAGTGAAGAGGCTCGTGAAAAAGATGCTTCTTTCCTTGACGGTATAAAAATAATGCTTGATGGTGGTTGGGCCCATATGGTGCCAGACCAGTATTCTCCTAACGTCCACTTATACATAGAGGGGACAACGGAAGAAAATGGTGATAGAATACACCAAGAGTATGTAGCAAAAATAAACAAATGGATATCTGAACATCAGTCAGAATCAGAATAATATCAGCTCCCTGTCTTTTTAAGGCAGGGATAGATTATATATAGTGTTATTTTTTACCAGTAAATATACTGGTTTATTTTGTTTTATATAATTTTGAGGACAATATGAAAAAATTGTATTTAAGTTTTTTATGGCATCAACATCAACCTTACTATAAAAACGATAGCGAAGGCAGATATTATATGCCATGGGTATATCTTCATGCTTTAAAAGATTACTATGAAATGGCAGTCCATGTGGAAAAAACAGGGATTAAGGCTGTTTTTAACTACGTTCCTTCTCTGCTTATTCAGTTGGAAGAATATACTGATGTAAATGTGGCAGATAACTTCTTAATACTTATGAGAAAAGAAGTAACATCATTAACTAATGATGAACGTCAAGCTGTTTTAAACCAGTGCTTTATGGCTAACTTACATACAATGATAAAACCTCTTAAAAGATATAACGATTTATATAACCATGTAGTTGCTGTAAACGGTAATGCTGGAGAATTTACAAATAATGATTTATTAGATTTGGAAGTATTATATATTATTGCTTGGTGTGGAGAATATATTCGCCAAGAAGACGGCCATTTACAATACCTTTTAAATAAAGGTAACGGATACACAGAAGAAGATAAAATGGAACTTTTACGACGTGCTGCCACATGGGTTGCAAGGATTGTGGAAATCCATAAAGGGTTACAGGAAAGAAATCAAGCAGAAATTTCATGCACTCCTTTTTACCACCCTATTCTTCCATTACTAATAGATATTAATTCTGCAAAAGAAGTATGCCCTGATATGAGTATGCCTGTTTTTGAAGGCTCTTTGGAAGAAGATGCCACATGGCATATACAAGCAGGTTTACAAGAATTTGAACGTCATTTTGGGTTTCGCCCTAAAGGTATGTGGCCTGCTGAAGGTAGTGTTAGCCAAAAAGCTGTGGAAAAATTTGCAGAAAACGGTATTAACTGGATAGCAACAGATGAAGAAGTTTTAGGTAACAGTTTACAAATTGATATAAAAAACCCAGCAAATAGGTTTAGACTTTATCAAAAACATTTCCAAAACCATAACGGGCAAAAAATAAATATATTTTTTAGGGATAAAGTGTTATCAGACTTAATAGGGTTTACTTATTCATCATGGAACGAAGATGATGCTGTTAATGATTTTATGCACCATTTAAGAAATATATATGATTCTGTGGATTTTTCTCCCCATGTAGCTGTTATATTAGACGGTGAAAACGCATGGGAATATTACCAGCATAACGCTTATAACTTTTTTAGTAAACTCTATGAAAGGCTAACTAATACTGATTGGTTAGAAACGCAAACATTTTCAGAAGTTATAAATAATAACCAAATACCTGAAGAGATAGTAAGCAATATAAAAGCAGGTTCATGGATTATGGGTAACTTCCGTATATGGATAGGCCACCCTGAAAAAAATAAAGCATGGGAACTGCTTAGTAAAACAAAAAGGTCTATTGAAAAATATATTTCAAATGTAGATGCTGATACTTTAGAACAAATTAATAAAGAATACCACGCAGCAGAAGGCAGCGACTGGTTTTGGTGGTATGGTGATGACCATTTTTCTATACAGGCTGATGTTTTTGATAAGCTCTTTAGAACTCACCTTGTTAATATATATAGGCTTTTAAAATTAAATGTTCCATCAGAACTATTTCAACCTATAAAATCTGTTAAAAATTCAGGTGTTATAACAAAACCATCTGCTTTTATATCCCCTAAAATGGAAGGTAAAATCTCTAACTTCTATGAATGGCTTGGGGCTGGTGAATTTGATTTAAAATCAGATGCTGGTTCTATGCACGCAGGTGGGGACTCATTGCAACGGTTACTTTATGGTTTTGATGATACAAACTTATACCTTGCATTAAAAAGTGATTTTTCTGCCCTTAAAGATGCGGTTTTACAAATAGATGTATCATTTAATGAAGAAAAAGTTACTTATAATTTAGATTTAAATAAAACTAAAAACACTCAAAATGGTGTAAAATATGCCATTGACCATATTTTGGAAACTGCATTACCTTTAAAGCATTTTAAATCAGCAGAAAAAATATTTTTAGAATTTAAACTTATACAAAAAGGAACAGTTATTGAAAAAGCCCCTCTTTATAACGCTGTTGAGATTAATATAGCAGACGATTTTAAAGAAGAATGGTTAGTTTAA
>CALADT010000220.1 GCA_937890655.1 uncultured Mucispirillum sp.
ATAAGAAAGGCTTTGGGTTTTTAAGTTAATCATACCTGCATGTTCGCCATCTTTATCTACAATAAATGACCCAAATTGTGATACAGGTATTTTTATAGCAGGAGATTGTTTTACTAAAGATGTTAATATGGCAGGCCTGTCTGATGCTTTTTTTAATATATGGTTACGTAATGACCATGCAAGCATAATATCCCCTTCTAATGCTGCTAAATCTAAAAGCATGGCAAAGGCATATTTATTATCTGATTTGTTACTTTTAGACGCCCAACCGTCTATTTCCTGCAACCATTTAGATTGTTTTAATACCATATTAATAGTCATAACGTCATCATCACTATTATGTGGGTAATAGCCTATTTCCACAAGGTTTTCATGGTATATGGCTGCAAATTCTTGGAATAACTTTTCAGCTTCAAGTGGCATATCATCAGATAAAATAAATGCGTTATTTATCTGTGGCCTTAAATCCATTTCACGCCTTGCCCCTGCACCTAAAAGCAGGTAACAGTATGAATAGTCTGATAACATAAACCCTTTTTCTGTTTTAAACTTATCACTTGTGATTTGGAAAGCCTTTCTATGAATTGCCCTGTGAATTGAAGATAACGCTGTTAATTCTTCCCTTGAAACCCTTGAAGATGTAGCAAGAGTTTTTGCAACCCTGTAAACTTGGTTAAATACATTTTTTAAATCCTCAATACTTGCCATATTATCAATATGGGCACAATATAAGTGAGAGTTTTCAAAAAGCATTAATGCAATATTATGGATTGAAACAATACCAGCAGGTTTTCCATTTTGCATAACAATACCATGTGTTTTGCCAGCAATTTGTAATTCGTTTAAAGCCTCCACAATAGGAAACTCCGGTGGAAATGTTACAGGCTCTAAATCCATATAGTTTTCCACTTCTTGGTGTTTTAAATTGTTTTCAAGGTCAGTTAAAAAATTCCTTGTAAGGTTAGTTACTGTTAAAAGCCCTTTTACTATTTGTTTTCTATTTACTATTAATAAACTGCTTATTTTATGTTCTGCCATAACATTGGCGGCCTCCACAACAGATTTACCTGTTTGGATAGATATAACAGGTGAACTCATAACACCTGCTACTGTTTGGTAAACAGACTGCATTAAAAATGTGCTTGATGTATTATCAAGCTGGGAAAGTCTAACTTGTATATCTTTTATTAACTTTGTTCTAAAATCATCAGAAAGCTCCATAAGTCTATAAATACAAAGCTCATGAACAAATAATAAATCACAGTCTGATTTTGCAACTGCGTTCATAGTATACATTGTTTTTCCCAAAAATGTAGAAAGCCCCACAGGGCAATTATAACATGAAACTTCTAATTTAGAATTTGGCCTTGTTAAAGTTATTTCCCCATTTAGTAAAAAATAAATCCCTTTATGGTAACGTTCCCCTTTTCTAAAAGCTAACTCCCCTGTTAATATATGTATTTCTTCAAACCTTGTAATGGCATATTTTATTTCTTCTACGGTTAAACATTCAAAAAGATGTTGTTTTTTGATTTTATCAATAATAATATCAGGCAGTATTTGAGTATCTTCTATCATATTACACCTTAATTCTATTTATTTAAAATAATAACATAGTTATATTATAATATTATTTAGTAAATCATACAAGTTATAAAAAAGCAATGAAAATTATTATCATATTTTTATTTTTCATTTAATATTTGTTTTTTACCTTGTAAAAAATGTAAAAAGTATATACTATTTTTTTAAAGATATTTTCAAAATGGAGAAATTATGCTAAATCACTTTGCATATAGGTTTATAAACGGTAGTTTAGAAGAAGCCTTTATTGAGCAGAATATTTCACTTAATGAATTATTATCTATTACTGATAATATAAATATAGCTGATAAAAATATTTCATCATTTATATTAAACGGCCCATATTTAAATATGCTTTTATGGGGTGAAAAAGGAAGTGGTAAATCTACTTTATTACGGCTTCTTGCCATAAAATATGCGTCTTTAGGGCTTGTAACTATTGAATATATGGATGAAAATTTAGGTGGAATATATAACCTATATAAAATAATAAGAGATAATAGTAATAAAAAATTTATTGTATATTTTGATGATATTTCATTTAAAGAAAACGATTTAGTGTATAGGAGATTTAAGTCTGCCATAGAGGGTGGTTTAGAATCAACACCTAAAAACTTAATGTTTGTAGCTACATCTAATAAACGTCATATGATTTCTTCTATTGTATATGAAACAGGGGATATTTATGAAAGAGATGAAGTAAACGAACAAACATCTTTGCAGGCACGGTTTGGGTTATCCTTAGGGTTTTACCCTTTGAAAAAAGATGAGTATTTAAGTATTGCAAAAATGTATTTGAATAAATATAATGTAGAATTAAAGGAAGGGTGGCAAAAAATGGCAGAAAGCTATGCTATTGATAGAGGTGGCAGAAGTGGACGCCTTGCAAAACAATTTGCTGCTTATTTGTATATAACTAATAATAAATAGGTGATTTATGCATATTGAAGTAAACTTATCCATTGAAAAATCAGGTGGCGAAGAAATGCTACCACAAGTTATAGAAGCTATACAAGAAGCACTTGAAAGCAAGTTTCCAGAATATAATGTTGTGGTGCGTAAAGGGTTTTTTAAAACTATTGACGGTATTTTTTCCGATGATTTATACGCAGAGGGTGAAGCAAGGCAGCTTGTAAACCTTGTTAGAGGACGGGTATTAAGCAAGTAACAATACTATTACAAATAATTTTTATGGTAGGGTTTTCGTTTTTTTCTGCTTATGCAGATGATAATGAAAGTGTAAAAAAAAATAAACCTATCCCACAAAAAATTGTTCCAGATAGAAAAATTAATGATAAAAACACATTTATGGGAGATTTTGGGTTTCCTACAAAAGAAGAAATTAAACTAAATATTGACCCAAACGCACCTAAAACAAATGAATATGATGATGTTAAACTTCAGTTACAAAACAGGTGGTCGTATAAAAATATTTGGGGTAAAAATAACCTTTATATTGAGGGTATATTATCTGGTGGCATATTAGCTTATAATTATTTTGCAGTAAACCAAAGTGATGCTGTAAACATTAAACCATTTACTCCATATGGGTCCATATCCTTAAAATTTATGGGTGGTTCTGTATTTTCTCCTGAATTAAAAATTCAAGATTCTATGTTTATTTTTTCAGAACCTACTATAAAACTTGGGGAAACTACAAGCACATATAACTATTATTACTTAAAACAAAAAGACCTGTTATGACAGCAGGTCAGTTAGTTACAAAAGATAATATTATAAACAGTTCTGCAAGAAACTGGAATGTTCGTATTTATTTAAATACCCCTGTTGTCCTTGAACCATCTATTATAGAACACGCATATTTTGGGGTTTTCTATGATGAAACCACTAGCCCTAGAACATCAAATACAGGCCCTGACTATGCAGGCAATACAAATATGATACTCAATACCCTTGCAAGAAGTGGTGGGTTTTTCTATGATATGAAACAAGATTTATATAAAGGGTTAATGTTTGGTATTCAAGTAAATCTAGGTTTTGCAGATATAGAAATTGTGGAAAGTTCAGCATACTATAAAGGTGTAAAATATGATAATACAAAAGGGTTAATATCATATAAAGCATCACTATCTTTAGGGTATGAGTATATATTCAAAAAAAATCATGTGGGCTTAGGTTTTGATATAGGGGCAGAGTATGCAGGCTATATTCCATTTTTCTTTGCAAAACAGGAATCATATAACGGACTTCGCCTTGATGGTGATTTAAAATATTTTATGGAACTAAAAATTATTTTTGGCTATTAAATATTAAAACTATATATAATATATATTTATATTAGTATGTGTTTTTAAAGCAGTAACAACTTTGGCTGATTTTGCTTCTCTATTTATAAATTAATCTCAATTTCTAACATAATATTAGAAAAAGTATCTGTTAATTTTATACTTTCTTTTCATTTGGATAAACATATATTACTATTCTGTATTATATTTTTATGTAATTTATAATATTTTTAATATATTTTATTTTTGAAAAATAAATCTTGACACACCCCCCCCCGATGTATAATGGCACAATAATTTAATTTAAGGAGAAAGTTTATGAAAAGATTTACTACAATAATTTTAACATTATTATCAGCCATTATGCTATACAGTTGTGCTGAAGATAATGCAAATAACAATACTCAACAAACACCACCTATACCACCACTAGACCAAAATTATCCTATTAAGGATAACAAAACTACTAAAATTAATACCACAGAGCTTTTTACTCAAGAAATTATTAATCCATTTAATGATAAAGCAGAATTAACAGTTTATATGGAATATAATAAATCACAATCATTTACCATAAATCCACAAAAAACTACCTGTGGTATATTTACAAATAATAATGGGTTAATTGCTTTAGAAACAGAAATGAAAGCCAATAGCAAATGCGTAATTGCATACGAATTTAAGCCAACTACACTAAAAACAGAAGTAATGACAATTCGTATTGATTATTTAAAAAATCCACAAGCCTTATGTAATAACCTAAACTATTATAATTATGTAATGGCTAATAAATATAAAACTTTAGAGATTTATCATAAAGTTATAGATAATGATGTAATATCCCCTGAAATTGTATCCATTGATTTTGGAAATATTGATTATGTTTTTCAAGATAAACAGTTTAAATATAAGTTTCCTACATTAGAACCTTTAATTTATGACTTTAAACTTGATATAGGCACATATATTGTTTCTAATGACTCAAAAATAGAAATAATAAATCAAGATACATCGAAATGCCAATATACTTCATCTAAATTAGAAGTTAAAGCTCTACCTTGTAAACTAAAACTAACTCCTACTTCAAAATATCCTGAATTAATGTTTACAGGTAACAATAAAACATATATATACAAAGCTAACATTGAACCAAAAGAGCAGTATAACGAAATAGATATAAGAACTGTTACAGATTATACAAAGACAATAGATTTAAGCGAAGAACTTGGCACTCAATTTCCTAATAATTACTATGATGTTATTCAAAAAACAGATTCTAGTGAATCACAATTTTATTTTAGTGGTTATGATGCTAACGTATTTCATATTGTAGGCACAAAATATAATCCATGTGTAGTAAAAAATAATACTGCTAAAATGCCTATTACTCAAAAAACATGTTTTATACGTGTTGCTTTAAAAGATGAATATAAAATACCTAATAGAACATATCATGCAAGCTTTAAAGAAGAAAATGGCTATCAAGTCACTAATATTAAAGCTATAATATCTAATGACGGTGATGAAATAATAAACTGGTTTAGAGAAAAATACTGCATAAATAAATAATTCAAATATTATTTATAACCATAAAAAAAGGCGTATAAATTATACGCCTTTTATTTTACTATTATTTTTCTTTTAACAAAGGATAGCCAAGAGATTGCCTTGTTTCCACAAATTTTTCTGCACATATTTTTGCTAATGCTCTCACTCTTGCTATATAACTTGTGCGTTCTGTAACAGATATGGCACTTCTTGCATCTAATAAATTAAATGTATGGCTACATTTTAAGCAATAATCATAAGCTGGAAGTGGTAACCCTTTTTCTGCTATTCTCACACATTCTTTTTCATATGTTTCAAATAAATTAAATAACGTTGGCACATCAGCTTCTTCAAAATTAAACCTTGAAAACTGCACTTCGTTTTGATGATATACATCCCCATATGTTAAATTTTCATTCCATTTTATATCAAAAACTGATTCTACCTGCTGTAAATACATGGTAATACGTTCTAAACCGTATGTTATTTCTCCAGATACAGGTTTTAAGTCTATACCACCTGCCTGCTGAAAATATGTAAATTGAGTTATTTCCATACCATCAAGCCATACTTCCCAACCTAAACCCCATGCACCTAATGTTGGCGATTCCCAATCGTCCTCCACAAACCTTATATCATGGTCTAAAAGGTTAATACCTAATGATTCTAAACTTTTTAAGTAAAGCTCTTGTATATTATCAGGAGATGGTTTTAATAACACTTGAAACTGATAATAATGCTGTAATCTGTTAGGGTTTTCTCCATATCTTCCGTCAGTTGGGCGTCTGCTTGGTTCCACATAAGCAGCTTTCCATGGCTCAGGCCCTAAACACATTAGAAATGTAGCAGGGTTAAATGTGCCTGCCCCCACTTCGTTATCATATGGCTGGTAAACAATACAGCCCTGTTCTGCCCAATATTTTTGTAAATTCATTATTACATCTTGGAAATACATATTTGCACCTATTTACGTCTTGCGTGCATTTTTAATGGAAGTGAGTGTAGTGTTATAAACCCTGTTGCGTCCCTTTGGTCATATGCACCACCGTCATCTTCCATAGATGCAACAGCCATATTATATAATGATTTATCTGATTTTCTGCCAATACAAGTTATATTGCCTTTATAAAGCTCTAATTTTACAACGCCAGATACATATTCTTGTGATTTATCAAGTAAAGCACGCATACAGTCCATTTCATGGGAATACCAATAGCCATTATAAACAAGTGTAGCAAAACGTGGCATTAAAGTTTCTTTTAAGTTTAATACACTGCCGTCTAATGTAAGCCCTTCTAAATCTCTATGACCTGCCATAATAATAGCAGCCCCTGGAGTTTCATATACACCCCTTGATTTCATACCTACATACCTGCTTTCAACCATATCCACTCTGCCAATACCGTTTTCGCCACCTAATTTATTTAAAGCCATTAACATATTATATGGAGAAAGTTTTTCGCCGTTTAATTTTACAGCCACACCTTTTTCAAACTCTAACTCAATAATAGTTGCTTTATCTGGTGCTGTTTTTGGGCTTTTGCTGTATTCAAACATATCATCAGGTGGGCAAACTTCTGGGTCCTCTAATATACCTGCCTCAAAGGAAATATGTAAAGCGTTATCATCACTAGACCATGGTTTTGAAGCCGTAGCTTTTACAGGGATATTATGTTTTGCTGCAAAATCCATTGCTTCTTTACGGCCTTTTATAACACTAAAAAATTCTTCATCTCGCCATGGTGCTATAACTTTTAATTCTGGGGCAAGTGCTGCCGCTGTTAATTCAAAACGCACTTGGTCGTTACCTTTACCTGTTGCTCCATGAGCAAAATAAGAACAACCTGTTTTTTTAGCAGCTTCCACCATACCTTTTGCAATAACAGGCCTTGCAAGTGATGTGCCTAAATAATATCTGCCTTCATAAAGAGCGTTAAATGATACAGCAGGGAAAACAAAATCTTTTACAAATTCTTCTCTTAAATCATCTATTATTACTTCACAGGCTCCAGACTGTATAGCTTTTTCTTTTATACTTTCCCAGTCTGCCTCCTGACCAACATTACCAACATATGCCACTACTTCATAATTTTTTAATGTAAGCCATTTTAAAATTACAGATGTATCTAACCCACCTGAATAAGCAAGTAATACTTTTTCTTTTGCCATTTTATATTCCTCCAATACAATCTATTAATATAGCTTTTTGAACATGTAATCTATTTTCTGCTTCATCAAATATTACAGATGATGAACTTTCTAAAACTTCTTCTGTTACTTCTTCCCCTCTATGTGCTGGTAAACAGTGCATAAATACTGCATCTTTTAAAGCAAGGGACATTAAGTTACTATCTACTTGATAACCTTGAAAATCTTTTATTCTCTGCATGCTTTCTTCTTCCTGACCCATACTTGCCCAAACATCAGTATAAACCACATGGGCATTCTCCACTGCCTCCTGTGGGCTTTCTGTTAATGTGATTGTGCCACCGTTTTTATTTGCAATAGGTATTGCTTTTTCCACTATGCTACTATTACAGCTATATTTTTTAGGGGAAGCAACTGTTATATGAAAACCCATTTGTGATGCTGCATTAATCCATGAATGAGCCATATTATTACCATCACCAATATAGGCAACTTTCAAACCTTTTATTTTACCAAATTTTTCCTGCATAACCATCATATCTGCCATTATTTGGCATGGATGAAAACTATCAGTTAAAGCATTTATTACAGGAACAGATGAATATTCTGCTAATTCTTCCACCCTTTCATGGCCATATGTTCTTATAACTATACCATGAACATAACGGCTTAAAACCCTTGCCGTATCTTTTATGGTTTCTCCTCTGCCAAGCTGTATATCCCTATTACTTAAAAACATAGGGTGGCCGCCTAATTCATTCATGCCGGTTTCAAAACTTATTCTTGTTCTTGTGGATGATTTTTCAAAAATCATAGCAAGGGTTTTTCCCTCAAGCTCCCTGTGTTTTATACCTTTATTACGTTCTTCTTTTAGCTTGATTGCTGTATTTATTAATAACCCTAATTCTTCCGGTGTTCTATCTAACAGTGTTAAAAAATGACGTGGTGTAATCATATTAACTTAACTCCTTTATAACTGAAACAAATATTTCAGCACCCTGTAATAAATCATTATTACCAATATTTAATGGTGGATAAAGCCTTACAGAGTTGTTGCCTGCTGTAACTATTAAAAGTTTTTTTTCTAAACACTTTTTTGCCACTTCTTTTGGGCTAAATTCTGTTTGCACGCCTATTAAAAGCCCCTTTCCCCTAATAGTTGTATTTTTTGGCAAATTATCTTCTAAATATTTTTTTAATATATTACCTTTTTCAATAACATTTTTTAAAAAATCAGGCTTAGTCATTTCATCTATAACTGCAACCCCTGCTGCACTTGCTAAATGGTTACCACCAAATGTAGAACCATGTGTCCCTGCTGAAAATAGTTTTGCTATATGTTCCTTTGCAACACAAGCACCCATTGGAACACCGTTACATATAGCTTTTGAAAGTGTCATAATATCTGGCTCTATACCAAAATGCTTATATGCAAAAAGCTCTCCTGTTCTGCCGTAGCCTGTTTGCACTTCATCTATTATTAAAAGAATATCTTCTTTTGTGCATATTTCACGCACCTGTAATAAATAGTCTTTATCAATAGATATTACACCACCTTCCCCTTGAAAAAGCTCTAATATAACACCTGCTGTATCATTTAATGATATTGCATTTTTAAAAGCCTCTATATCATTAAAAGGCACATAGTGGTTATAAGAAGGCATAGGGTGAAAACCTTTTTGGATTTTCTCCTGTGCTGTTGCACCCATTGAACCGTATGTTCTACCATGAAAACTATTATATGTAGATAATATTTTGTATCTACTACCCTTATGGATAGTGTTACCATAAAGCCTTGCTAATTTTATGGCAGCCTCGTTAGATTCTGCACCAGAATTACAAAAAAATACTTTACCATTAAAACTATTTTTAGAAATTTTATCTGCTAAAATAGACTGTGGCTCTATTTCATATAAATTAGATGTATGAATCACTTTCTCTGCTTGGTTAGTTATGGCTTTTGTAACAGGGGGAAAGTTATGGCCTAAATTTGTAACAGATATGCCTGATGAAAAATCCATATACTTATTACCTGCTTTATCATATAAATATGCACCACTACCATATTCAAAACTAACTGAAAACCTGCTGTAATTATCCATAATAGATGACATTTTTTATCCCTCTACACTATATGTTTATAATTGTATATTATAAACTTCTATTTATAAACCATATTTATAAATAAATCAATTAAATATAATAATTTGTTTAATTTTAAAAATATTGCTTATTTTCATTTACAAATGTATATGTTTTCAAACTTTTTTTACTTTATTTAAAAAAATAGATTGAAAATAATTTTTAAACATATTATAACTACTTCTGTATGGATATAAGATATAGTAAAGAAATAATACAAGACATTTTGGAACGTTACACATTTTCAGCAGTATATGCAGATAGCTGTAACAGGTTTGGCATAGAAACATCTAAAAACTATGTAGATAATAATGATGCCATTGATTTTCTCTATTCTTCTGCAGTAATAGGCAGTAAGGCTTTAGGTATTTTTAATGAAGTGCCGTTTTTTCATATTAATACCCCTTTGCGTGCTGAGTTTTTAATTATTACTTTTTCATTACCTAAAGTAATTAGCACTCCGGTTATTATTATTAAAAAACCAGAAGATATTTCAGCTAAATTAACATTAGCTTTAAAACTCACTGTGGAGCATAAAATACCAGTTACTGTTGTTATTACAGAAAACGCGCTTAATAACTACACAAGTTTTAACCGTTCTAATGCAGATATGGGTAGAATATCCCCATATATTAGCCCAGCTACATTTAAGCAAAATATTACTCAAGATGAACTTTTGGAAATATATGCTAATATTAATAGTGCACTAGAACAGCAATATAATGTAGAATATAATAACGAGATTCTTTCTTTACTCCATAAAGAAGGCTATTTTCCTGAATTTTTACTACCTTCTATTATGCCTGAAAGTATAAAAAATATTAAATCTAAAAATATAGAAGTTTATGAAAGTGAAAAAGCGTTTTTACATGATTTCTTTCAAGAAAACTATAATCTTGCTTTAAATTTTTCACCTGTAAAAGATAGGGATTTTCCAGAGATAAATGATTTATTATGCCCAGGTTGCCCTTTTGTAAATATTATGGCAAAAGGTGTTGCAAAAGATACAATTATATTTACAGATATTAACTGTAAAGGTGTATTAAATGCTTTTCCTGAGCTTAACCATATAGCTATTGACGGTTATATTGGTATTATATCCAGCGAAGTACGTTCTTCTACATTATTTATTGGTAATGCCTCATCTTATAAAATTCATTACAATAAATTTTTAAATAAAACAGGGCGTATTATATTGTTAAACGATATTGATACATCTAAAATAAATGGGTTCTCATATATTAAACACCCTAAAAAATTAACTGAGTATAAAAATGTTTTATACCCATATAGCTGTAATAATATTAAAAAATATTCTAAAGTAAAAGTAAAACTTAATAAATGCCAGTGTGCAGAAGAACATACTAAATGTAATGTGTTTGAAAAAACACTCTGCCCTGCTATTTATAAACTTTCTAATAATATATTAATTGATAATAATATATGCAACGGCTGTCTTGCATGTAAAACAATATGCAGTAAAGGAGCTATTTCATGAACTACCGTATATTTTTAAGTGGTAATAAATTTGAAACATGCCATAACTGCATAAAACTATTATCATATACAGCATATCAGTCTGACTATGTGGTGGATATAGAAGGGTTTGGGCAAAACACACCTTATTCCCCACTTAAAAACCATATATTTTTAAAAGGTAGCTCTAAAGATATTTCAAGCGATATTGTTCTTGATTTTGATGATTTAGTGAAAAACAATGTGCTAGATAAAACCATAACAGTATCTCCATCTACTTTAGAAACAGAACCAACGCCAGATGCTATCCACTATTGGAAAGCTATGGGGGCTGTTTTTAAAATTATTAGTGATTTATCTCCTGCTTATGTAACAGGTTATTTACTTGAAAAAAATATGAAAAAGGAACTAGAAGCCTTTAATAGCTCTCTTGGTAGGCTGCCTTTTGCTATTCAAATTGCCATTAATGAATTAATGACGGACCTTGATTAATGCAGGAATCAAAAACATATAAAGCCTTTAATACTGTTATTCTTTCATCTTTAATAATAATAGGGTTGCTTTTAGTGGTTATACTTATTTTAACAAAAACTAGCCTTTTTAGTAAGGAAGATAAGTATGGCTGTAATAATAGTGCTGGTTTTGCATATAGTTTTGCTTTGCAAAAATGTGTTAATGTATTTGATAACGCTTTAAAACTCCAACCAACTCACTCAAAAGACCCAAACGCCCTGAAAGGCTTTCTTATATTTTCACTAGATAATAAAAGTGCAGATTTATTTTTACCAAATAAAATCCATGTATTATTACAAGGGGATAGTAACTTATCAAGCTGGAGTGATAACCAGTCAATATATTTACTAAAAAACTTAAACAATAAACTAAGCCTTACAAAAGATAGTAAAGAAATATATTATATAAACAGATAATATATAGTTTTAAATAATAGAATATTTTATAAGTAGAATAAATACAAATTAAATTTATATTCCTTGAAAAAAATATTTATTAATGCAAAAAAATATGTATAATATAATTATAAAATAATACGGGGGTGCTTTATGAAAACATATGCAGACCTGAAATCGCTTATAGTATCAAAGGGTTTTACTGATGATGAAGCCACAAGTTTTGTTAATATTGAAAAAAATATGAAAGGCGCAAAAGGTGCTGATGATAGTGTAGAATGTGGCGATGACGTATATGGATTTTATGAAAGCCGTTCTATGCTTGAAATAGACCCTACTAAAGCATGGTAGTATAACTTTTTTATTTTTTGTATTTTATTTGTAGTTTTATTTATAATAGTTATACAATATAATTACGCAGTAATTTATTTATTTTTTACTATAAATATATAAAACCAAAATTATTTAAAAGTATTATAGCTTTATACAAATACTTATAAACACTACTTAACCTTTTATATAATCATTTTTATACGAATTCTACCATTTTAAACAGCATATTTTACAACTTAATGTCTTATTATTTTTAAATGACTATATATATTAAGTGATAATTATACTATATATTACTATGGCTTTTAGTATTAGAAAAATATAAATAAAAAATCTCATAATAGCCGGAAATAACTGCAATAATAACGGTTATGATAGTTATTATAAGACTAATATAGAAGATTTTCTAACCTTAGGGGATAATATCCCCCACACTCTTAACCATAAGCATAATATATAACATAAAGCATGTAAAATTATGAATAAAAAGAATGATATATCATCCTAATGCTTATAGTATTAAGCCCATAAACTGTAAAAATGGTTTTTAGGTTACAGGCCATGCTAATTAAATTTATCTTTTAATATTTTAATATCATTATCTATAATCTTAAAAATAACTTTATCATATACTCTTATTTATTATTTAATATAATAATAGCATAGACTTTAGGTTATATGATTTTCATAATTTCTGGGATTTTAAATTTAAAAATTAATATATATTTTAAAAATATATATTTACTTAATATATACTGTATTATATATATTATATATGAAATACAGAGAGATAAAAAAATATTAAAAAATGATGGTTGGCAGGAAGTGAGACAGCAAGGCTCACATAAACATTTTAAACACCCATTCAAAAAAATCTTGTTACCGTAACCTTTCACGGAAGTAACAAAGACTTAAAGCAAGGGACAGTAAATAAAATATTAAAAGATGCAGGGCTAAAATAAGCCCTGCTGGGAGCATTTATGAATAAACTAAACAAACTATATAGCTACCCAGCTATATTTTATAAGGAAGATGACGGCGGATACTCTGTTATATTTTCAGATTTAAAAGGAGCTACTACCTGTGGAGATAATTTGCAAGAAGCCATAGCTATGGCTATTGACTGTCTTGCTGGCTATATTCATAGTATGTATGTAGATGGAGAAGAAATACCAGAACCAACAGAGATAAATAACTTATCAGAAAATATTATTGCTGATATGCTTGATGACCCTCAATATAATAAATCAAGAGTATTTGTAAATATTATATCGGTTAATGTAGCAGAATATGCAGAAAAACATTTTAATAAAGCTGTAAAAAAAATGGTTACTATTCCTGGGTGGATGGACGATATGGTAAAAACTAGAAAACTAAAACTTTCTAAAATTTTACAAGATGCTTTAAAAGAAAAATTACAAGCTATGTAGTTAAGCAGAGTATAACCCTGTTTAACTACTTACTTTACATGTATTTGATACGCAGGTTGCTTTAATAGGTGGAATAAGTGGTGGAGTTGTGGGTGCTTTTAGGCTATCTGTATGAGTGTGGGATAAAAGCCATGTTAATATCCCTTCATGGACTATATCCATATATATAACTTCCCACATCTACAATATTTCCTTTTATATTTACTTTACTAGTTTCAATGGTTGCTTTATTATCTACTGTAATTTGATTAATTTATTCATAGTTATTTCTGCATTATATTTCATAGTAACCATTACTTAGTATTTTAATTATATTCCATGCTAATTTTATCTTTTATAACCACTTATGAGCCATATATTATATAAATTAGGTAATATATTGACTTTATTATAAATAATTAATATAATACTTTATATTAGATATGGAGAATGTAAATGATGAACCTACTATGCCACCAACCAAAAAAGAAAGTCCAACTTTTTTCATTAGTATTCTCCTTGTTATTTATTCCTTTATTTGCCTATGCAGATATTATTAGTTTTCTAACAGAAATCAATGTATCTTTATGGACATTAATAATATATGCTTTCTTGCTTATTCCTGTTTTATTTATTTTATATATTTTTTTACAAGTATTAATTACAGTAGTAAATGCACTTGAAATATTTATAAATATGCTTGTAGTTATTGCAAATAAATTTGTAGCTTTTTGTATTTTTATAGAGGAAAAAGCTACAAAAAAACCATCTAAATATAGAGATTATCTTAATAAAATGTAATTTTAATAATTACATAGTTTTTTATTAAAACAAAATAAATAATATTATCTAACTTCTGTAAATATAGCTTTGTTATGCAGAAAATTAAAAGAAATAATAATTAATTGTGGAGATATAATGTAATAAAATAAGTATAATTTCATAGATTAATAAGTGCCCCTGACAGGAATTGAACCTGTGGCCTGCGGATTAGGAATCCGTCGCTCTATCCAACTGAGCTACAGAGGCTATATAATACCCTGATTAAATTTATTTATTAAGACTTATCATAGATATTCTCCTTTATCTTTTCTTTCGCTTCTATTTATAAAGCATAATTTTTTAATTGCGTCAAGCTCTTTTTTTGAATTATGTGCTAAATATCTTTCTGTCATCATTATAGAGCTGTGTCCTAACACATATTGTATTACTTTAATACTGGTGCCGTTATCTAAAAGAGTTGTTGCAAAGGTTCGCCTTAAATCATGAAATCTAAAATATTTAATATCAGCCTGTTTTAATGCGGTTTTAAAAGATCTTTTTACTTCTTTTGTTTTAAAAATATATTCACCATTATCACATTCAAGCATATACTTATTTAATTCATCAAGCAAGTCTTGGTGAATGCATATAAACTGCCCTTTACCAGACTTTGTTTCACTTCCATCAAGTTGGTAGATATTACCTTGAATTTTTGATTTTTTCATATTCACTATATTGCTGTATCTCATACCGGTATATAATGCCGTTAAAACTATATAATAAAGTTCTTTATTCTTACTTTTTTTGCATGCTTCAAGCAGTGCATTCACTTCAAATTCATTTAATGCCCTGTTTCTGCTTTCTTCTTTATATTTTTTTATATATTTTACTGGATTTACATTTATCAGCTTATCTTTTATTGCAGTATTAAATATATGATTTAAACAGGAACGATAGCGATTTTGAGTAGCCTGTGTAATTTTTCTATCCTTTTTTAAAAGATTAAAAAAATTAACAATATCATTTTCTGTGATATCAGCTATGCCTTTTTTAACAAATGTATAGCTTGTAATTATTTTTAATTTACCTAATATATCTCTGAAATTTCTATCTGTCTTAGAATTTCTTTGAAAAGTGATGTAAGTATCATTAATATACATTTCTAATGTGATTTTTTTATTATCTGTATTATTAGTCATTAATATAAATGTTAATTCATTAATTTATTTTAATATTTCTAATTTTGTCATAATGTAGCTCCTTGCTGTTTTTTACTAAGTACAGCAAGGAATATACCACATATATTAAAACACCAAATACATTATAAGTAGCGAAAGTATAACATTACCAGCAAGTAATAATTTTACATAAAAATTACTTGTGATAAACATACTATTTTTTTCTTCATCTGTTTTGTTTAATTTATCTATTTTATCAGCAATAATATATAAAATTTCCTTTAATTTTTCATCAGTTGATGTTTTAATTTCGTTAGTAAGTAGCTGCACTTTTGAAAGAAATTCTTTATCATCTTCAATTTTTTTATTATCTAAATAGGCTTTAAATTCATCAATAATATCTTTCTGCTGCTGTGCTACATTGTCTATTCTATAATCAAGTTCTTCAGCATATTCTTTAAATACATATTTTGCAATAGTATAAAAAATAAGAACAGGATCATCATTTTTAATAATAGATTCATTGTTTATTGCAATAGCTTTAATTATCTCTTCAAATTCTGCATCATTAATTTTATATATTTTACTCATTATTTTCTCCTTTGATTTAGTAATTTTATCCTTTCAGCACTTCCATCAGCTTCTATCAGCTCTAAATACATAGAAAGCATAGTATATTTAAAAAAGTCAATTCCTTCATCTTTTAATTCTTTTTCAAGCAGCTTTAAAATTTAGTGCAGTGCAGCATTGTGCATAAAAATTAAACTGCTTATATCTCCATTTTTTTAAAAATATACCTTTTTATTTTTATCAATAATTATTATTAATTTTGGTATCATAAGTATACATACTGAAACAAACTGAACTGAATAGAATAAACTAAAAAGTAAGTGTTCAGTTGCTACCAGTATATAAAAAATATAGGTTGTGTTTTTATGCTTACAATGAAAGAAGAAGAAATTAAACGAAATATTGAAATGATAAAAAAAACATTAGGAAATGTTTTTTTAGAAAAATTAGAAGACCCTAATGTTATAGAGATTATGTGTAACAGTGATGGTTCATTATGGATAGATGAGCTTGGTATCGGTATGAGTAAAGTAGGTCATATCAATACGTATAATATTAAAGTAGCCATAAATATAATCGCTTCAATGTTGAAAATAGCTGCCACAAAAGAAACACCTATAATAGAGGGTGAATTCCCATTAGACAACTCAAGATTTGCAGCACAAATTCCACCAGTAGTTGCAAGTCCTACTTTTGCTTTAAGAAAAAAAGCCAGTCTAGTATTTACATTAGAAAACTATGTTGAAAAAAAAATGATGAGTGAACACCAAAAAGAAATAATCAAAGAGGCAATCAGGGAACATAAAAATATTGTAATTGTAGGTGGTACTTCATCAGGTAAAACAACATTAACTAATGCTTGTATAGATTATATGTCAAAAATTGCTGATGAAGAGCGGATTATTATTATAGAAGATACAGGTGAAATACAATGTAAAGCAGCTAATTCAGTTTTATTCCATACAAGTGTTTATACGAGTATTACTGATTTATTAAAAACTACATTAAGAATGAGACCTGATAGGATTATTATTGGTGAAATAAGAGATCATACAGCTTTAGATTTATTAGATGCCTGGTCGACAGGACATCCTGGGGGAATCTCAACAATTCATGCAAATAATTCATTACAGGCACTTGATAGAATAGAAGGGCTTGTACCAAGACATAATAATGCCCCTGACGATAAAAAATCAGTGATTAGTAATGCTGTTGATTTAATAATTAATATTAGAAAGACTGGAACAGTAAGAAAAGTTGAAGAAATACTTGAACTAGAAGGGTATGACAAACATAAAAATCAATATATTTTTAAATATATTAATTAAAAAAATAGTTTTCGGAGGAAAAAATGAAAACAAAACTAACTTTAATTATTTTAATGCTTGCATTAACAAGTACACTTGCCTATGCAGGTGGAGCATTACCTTTTGAAAGTGGGTTATCAAAAATAAGTAATTCTCTTTCAGGTCCTGTTGCAATTAGTATTGCAATTATAGCATTTGCAGCAGCTGGTATTATGTATGTATTTAATCCTGATGCAACTGCTTTGATAAAAGGTCTTATCGGTTTATGTATAGCATTAGGTGTTATGTTCGGTGGTAAAGTATTTGTAGATTTAATAGCTAAGCCCTCATCATCTGGTAACACAATAAGCCAAGAATATATTTTAAAACAGCAGGAAAATAATGGATAACAAAATATACAGATTTGGCTGGCGACCAGTTCTTTTTATGGGTGGGGATAGGGAGTTAGTCTTATTAACTGCCCTATTTTCAGGAATGATAATGTTTTACAGCTTTAATTTAGTGTTATTTATAATAGCATTTATTCTGTTTTCCATATCATTAAAAGCATTTCAGATTATAGCAAAAGCTGACCCACTCATGAAAAATGTGTATTTAAGGCATACTAAATATAAGTCAATTTATTTGGCAAAAAGTACACCTTTTGTAATAAGCAGTAAAATTTATAAATAAGGAAGTGAGAAAAATATATGTATATGTTACTTTTAGGAATTATCATATTATCTACAATCATATCAGGTATAATATTATTACTAGTATTTATGAGATTAATAGATATTAATAGTTTCTTTAAAACTAATACTTTCAAAAGAAGGAGCGAAGGCTTTAGTGATTTACTTCAATATGATACTGTTATAGAAGACGGAATTATTTTATTAAAAAATGGTTCTCTTATGTCTGGATTTTTCTATAAAGCTCAAGATATGAGTGAGATGTCAAGAGATGATCAAGATGTAATGAGTGCAAGAATATCAAAAGCAATATTTGAATTGGGTACTGGATGGACTATAAATTTTGATGCTATTAGATTAGAAAGTAGAACTTATCCTGAAAGAGCTTTTTCTGCTTTTGATAAAGAAATCAGCTATGCAATAGATGAAGAAAGAAGAGAATTATTTTCTTCAAGAGATACAATGTTTACTACAGAAAACTTCTTAACAGTAACATATACACCACCTGCACTTGTTACCAATAAAATTGTGGATATGATGTACACAAATGATGAAAATGGTAAAAAAATATTATACTATGATAAAAATTTAATACATTTTAAAAATAAATTAAAAAATTTTATTTCAATATTATCAACTATTTTTAAAATAGAACAATTAAAAAAAACATCATATATGCTAGAAGATGGCTCAATACATACTAGAGATATTTTTTTAGAATTTTTACATTATTGTGCTACTGGTAAAGCACAATCTATAAATGCACCAAAAGATGTAAATATACCTTTAGATTCAATTATATGTGGTGAAGATTTTATTACTGGTATATATCCAAAACTTGCAAATTATTATATAGCAGCAGTAGCAATTGATGGCTTTCCAGCTGAAAGTTATCCTACTATTTTAAATAAATTATCTGATATACATGTAACAACAAGGTTCTCAACAAGATTTATTTGTATAGATAAATTAGAAGCTGAAAAAAAATTAGAAGCTATTAAAAAAAGATGGCAACAAAAACAACGAGGTATGATGCAAGTTATATTAAATCAGCCTCAAACAGATACAAATACCAATTGGGATGCAGTAGAAATGACTAATGATGCTATTGAAGGTATCACTCTACAAAATAGTGAAAGAGCTATATTTGGTTATTACACTGCTAATGTTATCCTTATGGAAGAAAATCAAGAAGAGTTAGAAAAATGGTCATTAGAAATAAAAAAAATAATAAGTTCATTAGGGTTTAATGCAAGAATAGAAAGCATTAATACAGTAGAAGCATATTTAGGATCACTGCCAGGTCATAATATAGAAAATGTTAGAAGATTCTTTTTACATTCTCTCAATTTAGGGGATTTAATACCAAAGCATACTGTATGGACAGGATATGAAAATACTCCTTGTGATAAATTTCCAAAAGATGCTCCTTGTCTTATTGAATGTGTTACTACTGGCAACACTCCATATCATTTAAATCTACATGTTAAAGAT
>CALADT010000221.1 GCA_937890655.1 uncultured Mucispirillum sp.
TATTTACTTTATTATATAATAATATTTATTTTTAGGAGAAATAAGATTAATACTAAATTAGTTATTTTTGATTTAGATGGCACGCTGTGTGATACATTTGATGACATTTATTTATCATTAAAATATTCATTAGATTATTTTAGTATCAATTCACCATCTTTAGATGAAGTAAAATCTTTTATTGGTGATGGTTTACTAAAACTTGTTGAAAGGACATTAAATTTTACTAATAAAATTGAATTAAAAGATGATATTATGTCATTATTTATGTCTTATTATGAAAAACATTGCACTGATTCTACTTTATTATTTTCAGGTATGGAATATGTTATTCAAGAATTATATAGTAGAAATATAAATATGGCTATTGTATCAAATAAAACAGAATATTTAGTTAAAATAATTATGAATGATTTAGATTTATATCATTATTTTAAGTATATATATGGTGGTGATAGTTTTAGTGATAAAAAACCTAACCCTATTGCTTTAAACCAAATATTGTTAGATTTATCTATTAAACCAAGTGAAGCTTTAATGGTTGGTGATAATGATAATGATATATTAGCTGGTCAATATGCAAATATTTCTACTTGTTTTTGTTCTTATGGTTATTCTAAACTTGAAAAATCAAAATCTAATTATATTATTGATTCTCCTATTGAACTTTTAGATATTTGTTAAGGACTTGATTTCATGAAAAAAACTGCTTATTTTGCTGATTTTATTTATTATGATTCTACAATACATAAAAATTCTTATTTATTAGTATCTGATAATATTATTATGGGTATAGAAACAGATATTAATAATTTAGATGAATATAAAATACATAAATTTGAAAATTCGGCTATCTTTCCTGGTTTAATTAATACTCATAACCATTTAGGTATGGGTATAATGCGTGGTTATGCTGATGATTTACCTTTAATGACATGGTTAAATGATTATATATGGCCATTAGAGAAAAAGATGTTATCAGGTGAATTTGTTTATTATTCTACCCTTTTATCTTTAGCAGAATCAATTAGATCAGGTGTCACTTGTATAAATGATATGTATTTTTTTGCTTATGAAGGGAAAAAGGCTTTTGAAAAAGCAGGTATACGTGGTTATGTTGGGTTTGGTGTTTTAAATAATTTTGAAAAAGCTTTTACTAATGCAGATAAATTTTTGGAAAGCGACCTTGTTAAACTTACTCTTTGCCCACATGCGTTATATACTGTTCCTTTTGATGTTATGAAAAAATGTGCTGAGTATGTATTAAAAAATAATTTAATTCTCCATACTCATTTAGCAGAAACAAAAGATGAAGAAAACCAAATTATGGCTAAATATAATAAACGTCCAGTTGAAGTTATGAATGATACGGGAGCATTTGACTGCCCTTCTATTTTTGCTCATTGTGTTCATCTTAACAAATCAGATATAGAAATAATGAAACATAAACATGTTAATGTTTCTCACTGTTTAGAAAGTAATTTAAAACTAGCTAGTGGGTTTGCTCCTGTTAAATATATGATGGATAATAGTATAAATGTATCTATTGGCACTGATGGAGTATGTAGCAATAATGATTTATCAATGATTGGAGAAATGGGTTCTGTATCTAAATTTCATAAAGCTTTAAATATGGATGCAACTGTGTTATCTGCTGAAACTGTTTTAAATATGGCTACAAAAAATGCTGCTAAAGCATTAAATAGAGATGATATAGGAGTTTTAAATAAAGGTATGAAAGCTGATTTTTTTGTTATATCTTTTGATAAAACCCATATGACACCAGTATATAATCCTATTTCCCACTTAATATATGTAGCAAAAGATGATGATATAACAAATGTTTTTGTAAATGGTAAAGCCGTTATGCAAAATAGAAAACTAACATTATTTGATGAAGAAGAAATAAAAAACTATGCCAGAGAAAAGGCGAAAATTATTATAGAAGGTTAATATTATGAATGAATTTGACAAATTTAAAACCCCTTTTGAAGAACGTTATTCTTCTAAAGAAATGCTTTATCTTTTTTCCCCTAATAAAAAGTTTTCTACGTGGAGAAAATTATGGATTGCTTTAGCAGAATCAGAAAAAGAACTTGGTTTAAATATTACTCAAGCACAAATAGATGAAATGAAGAACCATATTAATGATATTGATTTTGAATATGCAAAAGAAATGGAAAAGAAATTTAG
>CALADT010000222.1 GCA_937890655.1 uncultured Mucispirillum sp.
GTTCGGTTCCATGCTGGTGGTCGGCATTATGGTGCAGGTTATTTTAACCGTATTAAATCATTATTAAAAACAGGTATATATTTTACCCTATTAAATGGTGTAATAATAATTATTATACTATCTTTATTTAACCATGATTTAACACAAATGTTTTTAACAGATAAATCATCTCACGTATATGGTATGGCTATTGATTTTATGAGTATAGTAAAATGGTCATTTCTATTAAGTGGTATAAATATGATATTATCTGCTTACTTTACTGCTATGATACACCCTAAAGAATCAGCAATTATAGCTTTTTTAAGGTCGTTTTTTATGCCTGTATCATTAATTACTATACTACCTTTATTAATTAATTTAAACGGTATTTATTTAACATTACCATTAAGTGAGCTTATAACTTTTATTGTAGCTATATTTTTATTTCTATTTACTAAAAAACAACTTTTATATAGGAGATAAGTATGATTAAGTATGAAGATTTAGAGATTGTAAACGGAAATATACATAAAACATTTTTTAAATTTACTTTTCCTAATGTGGTTGGATTTGTAGCAATGAGTTCTGTTGCATTAGTAGACGGATATTTTGTTAGTCACTATGTAAATAGTGTAGCTTTAGCTGCTGTAAATATTATAATACCACTTATTACTGTTATATACGGTATAGCTATTATGCTTACAATAGGTGCAGCTGTTTTAATAGGCACATATCTTGGGCAGTCAAAATATCAACAGGCTTCTTCTGTTTTTACAAAAGTAATAATCACTATTTCTGCTATATCTTTCTTTTTTACAGTAATATGTTATGTATTTAGTGAACAGGTTGCTATTATGCTTCATGCAAATGATGAAATATTGGTTTATGCTGTGCCTTATTTGGAAATGATTTCACTATTTTTCTTTTTTCAAGCAATGGAGTATGCACTTTCTGTTATAACTAGAACAGACGGCAACCCTTACCTTGCATCATTTGCTGTAATCTTTGGAGCTATACTAAATTTAATTCTTGATTATATTTTTGTTGTGCATATGGATATGGGTATTAGTGGTGCAGCTTTAGGCACTGGTTTATCATTTGTATCATCAACTATAATTTTACTTTTTCATTTTATACTAAAAAAAGGTAACCTTTACCTAACAAAAATATTAGATAAATGGAATGAAATGATACTTGCAGCATATAATGGTTCTTCAGAATTATTAAGTGAGGCTTCTGTTGCTATTATAGCATATTTATTTAATAAAATAATGGTTACAGAGCTTGGCACATATGGGGTGGAAGCGTTTACTGTTATAAACTATTCCTTATGGCTTACTAATATGCTTTGTTATGCCATAGGTGATTCTTTAGTGCCTTTATTATCAATTAATTATGGTGCAAAAAAATATAATAGAATACAAAAAATACTTTCATTATCAAGAATTAATGTTATAGGAATTGGCCTTATAATGTTTTTACTATTTGCTTTTATTCCTGAAACAGTTATAGGATATTTATTAAACTCTACACAAAACCCAGAATCTTTTGCACTAGCATTAGAGTTTGCATCATATATTAAATATACATTTTTATTTATTGGTTTAAATATTATATTTTCATCTGCTTTTACAGCCTTTCAATTACCACTTCATTCTGTTACAGTTGGGCTTTCAAGAGGGTTAATTTTACCTGTAATATTCATTTTCACATTACCATTATTTATGGGTAATACAGGGCTTTATGTGGCTGTTCCACTAGCTGAGTTTTCAACAATTATATTTGGTTATATACTATGGAGAAAAACAAAAATAATAAATAATGTTATGGGTAGATAATACACCCATAATTTATACACTTAAATATTAAATACCCTGCTTGTAAATTTTATATTATTATGATAGTATGGAAAATAATATAGTCTTGGAGGGATATAAATGAGCAAGATAAAAGTTTTATTTGTGGCAAGTGAAATAGCACCATATGCTAAAACTGGTGGATTAGCAGATGTTTCTTCTGCGTTACCTATTGCTTTAGAAGAAAAAGGGTTAAATGTAATATCTGTTATGCCTTTATATTCAAAGATAGATAGAGAAAAATATGCACTAGAAAAAGTAATGGATATGGCTT
>CALADT010000223.1 GCA_937890655.1 uncultured Mucispirillum sp.
TGTTGAAGTTCTTGACCCAGAACAGCACATTTTAACAATAAGCGATGATAATTTAGAATTATACATGGAGCTTATAGTTGAACGTGGTATAGGTTATGTCCCAAGCGGCGAGTTTGAAGATAAGTTTAATAATGAAATTGATATAATGCCTGTTGATGCTATTTTTACTCCTATTAAAAGAGTAAATTATAATGTGGAAAATGCTCGTGTTGGGCAAAGTACTGATTATGATAAGCTGATATTAGAAATTGAAACTGATGGTTCTGTTAGACCAGAAGAAGCAATGGCTTTTGCAGCAAAAATAGTTAAAGACTACATGACTCAGTTTATAACATTTGAAGAAAAAGATGAAGAAGAGGCAGATGTTGAAGAAAACAGAGGCAACTCTCAAGTATTAGAAATGCTTGATAACAGCATTGAAGAACTTGAGCTTTCTGTTCGTGCATACAACTGTCTTAAAAATGCAAACATTAAAACTCTTTATGAACTTTGCAGTAAAACTGACGGAGAAATGCTAAAAACTAAAAACTTTGGTAGAAAATCTCTTGAAGAAATCAAAAAAGTTTTATCAGACCTTGGCTTAAGTCTTGGTATGGATTTAGAGAGTTTAGGTTATAAGAAAAAGGATACTGAGGTTGAATAATGAGACACAATGTGGTTAATAACAAGTTTAGAATGAAGACATCACACCGTATTGCTACTTTTCGTAATATGACAGTGTCTTTAATCGAAAATGGTAAAATAGAGACTACACTTGATAAAGCAAAAGTATTAAGAGGGGTTATAGAACCTTTAATCACTTTAGCAAAAAAAGGCGATGTTCCTGCTAGAAGATTAGCTCTTAAAAAACTTCCTAATGCTGAAAGTGTTAGAAAACTTTTTCATGAAATTGCTCCTGTTTTTAAAGACAGAAACGGTGGCTATACAAGAGTTTTAAAAACTGGCCGTCGTAAAGGCGATAACGCTGAAATGGCAATTATTGAATTTGTTGAAGAAATAAAAAAATAACTTTATAAAAGGCTGGTTATATAACCAGCCTTTTTTTTATAATATTTATTTAAATAGGGATGTTTTTATATTTTTATAAAATGAAAGCTATATTTTTAAAAATATAAAAAAGTAGTAAAGGCAAGAGGATGAACGAGATGAAACAATTATTAATATTTGGATTATTATTGTTACCGGTTTATAGTTTTGCTGGTGGTTTAAAAGAATATATTGAATGTAACAAATTTTATGCACTTCAATTACAAGATGATAAGTATGTTAGATTTAAACCAAAACAAATTATTGACTACCCAGATGAACCTACTTTAGAAACAATATGGAACATTGATTGTAAAAATAATAAAGTACTTTTCAGTGGTGGTATATTTGAAAGAGAATATGTATTAGAAAAACGTACATATGACAAAGAAACTAATATATATTTAATTGATATTACAGGTGAACAAGAAGGTTCAGTATATAAATATACATTAACCATAAAATATATTGATAAGGATAAAGCATATATTTCAGGTTATTATGATAAACAGCTGTTTACAATTTCACCAGATAAATATAAGCTAATTTTGAAATAAACATTATATATATTATTAATATATATGAAGTTTAAGCCTGACTAATTTTTCTTACATCATATTTATATAATAAATTAGTAAGATAGACAAGCCAAACAACTTAAAACAGGCATTAAAGTTTTTTGCAGTAAAATATAATAATAAATAAATTTAAGAAGTTAATCTATGAAAAAAAATATTTTATTTTTAATTATGTTGGTATTTTTATCAATAAATCTTTATGCAGAAGAACTGCATTATCACAAAGATATGTATTGTTTAAATCCAGATGGCACACCTTTAGGAGAAATGGAAAGGAATAGAGATGCAATTATAATTGATGAAGATTATAAGAAAATATCATTACAGGAAGCTTTTAAAGAACAGGCAGGGTATGCAGGTATACCTACACAAATACCATCTAAAAATATAGAATATAATAGTGAAAAAATTGCTGGAATAGTTACGGTAGAGCCATTATAATCTACTCAGGTATTTATTTTAAAATCTCAGGATGGTGGTGATACTGCTACATTAATGACATATAATCCTGCTACAAAAACTACTCGTATAACTACCTGTTATAAAGTTCCATATAAATTTTATATCCATATATACACTAGTTTTTCCAAGCTTATAAAAGCAAGTAGGCTTGGAGTATGAAATAACTTAACTGTTTTTCTAATTGGGAATATGTAAATACAGTAAAAAAAGCAAACAAGCATAAAATATATATTAGAAAATAGTTCCAATATGATACAGTGTTAGGCTTTTATGCAACGGTATTGTATCAATCCACAAAACAAATATAATAAACGGATATAGCAGTTCTTTTTTTGAAAAATATTTGAGAAAAGTAATAATAAATTTCCTAACATATTGATATTTAAAGAAATAAAAAAATGGAGGTGAGGGGAATCGATATTCATTAAATACTAAATATATACGAATATACATAGTTATAGGTGTATAAAATAACACATAATTGTATATATTCTTTTCAAAAGTTTGGGGAAATTCAAGGGGAACTTTTTTAATTAGTTCCCCTTGAGTTTTCTACATGATTAATAATAATTTATACACTGATTTTTCTAACCTGCAATATACAGACTTTATATATTATAGTTTTGCAGCCATTTTCATAATTTACTTTAGTATAAAAAAGTTTACATTCATATTGACAAAGTAAATTATATTATATTAATATTTATATTATCAAATATAGGAGGTGCGTGATGAGTTCACCAGTATACATTAAGATAGAGGGAGCCACACAAGGATTAATCACAAGCGGAGCATCAACAGAGGACAGTATAGGCAACAGGTATCAGGCAGGCCATGAAGATGAGATAATGGCACAGGAAGTATCTCATGTAGTAACAGTACCAACGGACCCCCAAAGCGGTCAGCCAAGTGGTCAAAGGGTTCATAAACCATTTGTATTTACATGTTCATTAAATAAATCAGTACCATTATTGTATAATGCATTAACTAAAGGCGAAAAGCTAAACAATGTGGAAGTAAAATGGTACAGGACCTCAACCGGTGGTGGTCAGGAGCATTTCTTTTCCACAGTATTTGAAGATGCAGTAATAACAGATATATCCTTATTAATGCCAAATGCTCAGGAAGCAGGCAACAGTGAAAAGACAGAACAGTTTCAAGTAAGCTTAAACTATCGTAAGATAGTATGGGAGCATGTAGCAAGCGGCACAAGTGGCAGTGATGATTGGAGAAATGCATAAGAAATAATAAATAATACATGGTATCAAGGTTATGAAATAGTATTACTTAATAATCTTGATACTATACATTAAGGGTAAATCAATGAAGCCTTTATTATCAAGTGATAAATTAGTATGTTCCCATCAGGGAGTAGTTCAGCTTCAATCAATTAAGGGTAAGGAGATGGAGATATCAGGTGGTGGAGTAATAACAGAAAGTGATTTAAAGAATGCAGTGATAGTAGGCTGTAGTCATAATATAGCAGGAATTCCTAAGCCCTGCACTAAAATCATGCAAATCCCACCAAATGCATTAAGTGAATTAATAGAAGTAAACGGTGAGAAGGTAGTATTAGAAGATAATGTTACTATGATATTAACAGATAACGGAGTCCCCTTACAGCTTCAGGTTCAACAGGAAAAGCCAGTAACGACAAACAAGTAATAAATTAAAGTGGTGAAAAATATGGAATTATTAGCGCCTAAATCAGAATTAATATTTACAGGAAGAGATATAGAAAATTTTAAGTTCAGGGTGGTAGAATCAAAAGTAGTAGAGCGTTTAGACTATCCCTTTACGGCAGACTGTATATGTTATTATGAGGGAGTTACTAACAGCCCTTATAATTTAGGTGTTGATAATTTAGTAGACAGGAATATAAGGCTTTATTTATATGACCCGTCATATACAAATAATAAGTCAAGAATATTACAGAGTAAACTATTTATAGGTGTAGTAAGTGAAGTAATATATTTAGGCAATAAAGAATTACCAAAGAACTTTAGCACAACCAATAGATATTATTATAGATTTAAATTAAGCTCTCAGTTAATGCGATTAAGTTATAACAGGGCATATAGGATATATAATAATAAAAGTGTGTTGGAAGTATTAAAGCATCTATTTGAAAGGTCACGGGGTCCAATAACCGTTCAGGTAGATTTTTCTCGTATTCAAAATGAATTTAAGCAGGAAGATTATATAAGCCAGTATAACGAAAGTGATTTAGATTTTTTATTAAGGCTGTGCAGTAGATACGGCATATATATATCAGAAAGTGAAAAAGGCATAAATTTTTATGATTCAGTATACAAGGCAGATTTTACGGATAGCGATAATAAGCAGGATAATGAGGAAGTATCAAAACATGTAAGCTATCCATATAACCCAGCCAGTGACAACTATTTATCAAGCCACTGTATATCAAGTATAGAGCGAGGCACAAGTGGCAGGAACTTATGGAGTATCTTTAGCACATCAGATACAGGTATCCCATCAAGGCAGAATTTAGGTATAAGCCAAAACTACTGGGAAGAAAGGCAGGTAGATAACCGTGATAAAATAACTACATATGCAAAAAATATAAGTAACTATCACCCAAGTTTTACAAATATAAATTATCAAAACGGCTTACAGTTTCAAGCTACATTAGATACCTTATCAAGCCATGTGGAAGCAGTGAAGATAAAAGCAACAAGCAATATTCTAGATATCAACACTAATGATGCATTAACAATAACTAATATAGAAGGCAAAGATGAAACATACAAGGTAATAGGAATAGAGCATTATTATCAAGATAAAAGTGAGCAGGGTGGCAGAATATTAGAAAGAGAACCAGCCTTATATTCAATGTATAGTAACTCATTACATTTAATACCTAATACCATGCCATATGCAATGCCA
>CALADT010000224.1 GCA_937890655.1 uncultured Mucispirillum sp.
CTCCTAATAAAGTAGCAACTTTACCAACAATACCAGGACGGTCATTATTTCTAAAATAGATATAATTACCACTTGCTTCTAAATCAAGAGTATAGTTATCAATAAATAAGATTTTACCTATATTTTCTGCAAATAAAGTGCCACCAATAGTTGTTTCTTTACCATCACTTGTTTTTACTGTTAATACAAGTAAATCATTATATTTTTCATAATGGTCAAGTTTTGATTCCATAACTTGAATATTTCTATCTTTTGCTAAATATGGAGAGTTAATGAAAGAAACAGAGTCCTCTAAAATAACTTCTAAAAACCCTTTTAATGATGCTATTGTAAAAGGTTGATAGTTAAATGGAGAGTCAAATGTTCTTTCCCCAAAGTCTTCTTTAAACCTTTTACCAACCATTGTAAAACGTATTTCTTCTGGTCTGCCTGTTACAAATTGAGATGCTAAACGTCCCATACTTCTTGCAAGCTCAAAATAACGTTGTAATTCTTCTGGTAAAAGTGATTTCATATAAGGAATATTTACAGCATTAGCATATGACCTGCCTTCTAATGCGTTTACTATTTGCTCACAAATAATAACAGCCACACCTTTTTGACCTTCATGGGTATTTGCACCAATGTGTGGAGTTACAAATATATTTTCAAGTTCTAAAAACTTCATTCCTTTTGGTGGCTCATATGAAAAAACATCAGTTGCAGCAGAAAATAATTTACCACTTTTAACTGCGTCATATAAAGCATCTTCATCAACTAAACCACCTCTTGCACAGTTTACAAAAACTGCACCGTCTTTCATCATATCAAACTGTGGTTTAGAAATTATACCTTTTGTTTCTTCTGTTAATGGAGTATGAAGAGTAATAACATCTGCTTGAGTTAATACTTCTTCTAAAGAATTACATAAAGTAACACCTAAATCTTCTGCCCTTGATTGTTTAACATATGGGTCATACGCTAAAACTTTCATACCAAATGCTTTACATCTAGTAACAACGTTACCACCAATACGGCCTATACCTACAATACCTAGTGTTTTATTTAAAAGTTGAATACCCATAAACTTTTTTCTGTTCCATTCGCCAGCTTTTACTGACTGGTTAGCAGTAGGGATTTTACGGCATGCTGCAAGTATCATACCCATAGTTAATTCCACTGCTGCATGAGTATTACCTGTTGGTGCATTCATTACAATAAGGCCTTTTTTACTAGCAGTTTCAATATCTACATTATCAAGACCTACACCTGCCCTACCTATTATTTTTAATTTACCAATATTTTCTAATAAATCAGCATCTACTGTTGTTCCACTTCTTGTAATAACTGCGTCATAGTTGCCAAGAATAGGTTTTAATTCAGCATTAGTAATACCTGCACGGATTTCATAATTAATACTATCTGCTTTTTCTAAAATTTCTATTCCTTCTTCAGCAATATGGTCTGTTATAAGAACATCAAATTTTTTCACTTTCCACCTCAAAAATAGCTTAGTTATGTTAAAGCAAAATAACTTTATCAAACTTCCATAATATAATCAAGTAATAAGTAGTATTTTTTACATATTAATTACATTAATACTAACTTAGATTAATATATATAATAAAATAAATATTTATAAAATAGTTGCTTATTACTAAAAACAACTATTTTAAATTACGTTTTAAATATAAGGTTGCCGAACCTATATATAATATACTTAATATAAATAAAGCAAAAGTTGGGTTTTGAAGGCTGTCAAAATAAAGCCCTTTCATAAAAACACCCACTATAATATCAAGATAATACCTCATAGGGTTAATATAAGTTATCCATTGTATTACTTCAGGCATATTAGCTATTGGAAAAGCAAAACCTGATAATAATATTAATGGAAAGATTATCATAAACATACTCATTGTAGCCTGTTGTTGAGTAGAACTTATGGCTGATATTAATAAACCTATTCCTAAAGTGCACATAATATAAAGGATAGATGCAAATAATAATAGAAAAAAACTACCTGTAATATGTATATTAAACCAAAAAATAGATATACCTATTATTAATAATACATCAAAAAAGCTAACAACAGCAAAAGGTATGCTTTTACCTATAATAAATTCCCATGCAGTAATAGGGCTTACTATCAGCTGTTCCAATGTGCCAGATTCTTTTTCTTGAACAATAGCCATACCGGAAAGCATAACTGTTACAATAATTAATAACATAGCAAGCATGGAAGGAACAAAAAAGTTTTTACTTTCAAAATTGGCATTAAACCATGTTCTATACTCTATATTGACTCCTAAATTAGACTTAACACCTGTTTTCATTTCAGTATAATTTGAATTAAATAACTTTATGACTTCTACAATATAACCTGCTGCCATACCAGCATTTACCGAATTTGCAGCATCTAGTATAACTTGCATTTTAGATATTTTGTTATTTGTTAAGTTTTCTTCAAAACCAGCAGGAATAGATAATATTAATAAGGCTTTACCTGAAAGAACTAATTTTTCTGCTTCCTGCATATTATCCACATGAATTTGGTTAAATATATTATTTGAAAAAAAGTAGCTTACAAATTCTCTACTTTCAACAGTATTATCCATATCCACAACAGCTGTGTTTATCTGTTTTAAATCCATATTTACAGCATAACCTAATAATACAGCTTGTATTATCGGCACAGCAATAATAATTATACGCATTTTTTTATCACGTATTAAGTAAATAAACTCTTTATATAACATGGCTGATAATCTATTCATTATACTTTTCATACTATGCTCTCAACTTAAATAAAAGCCTGCATAAAACAAGCAATATTAAAGAATAAAATATTAAAAACCCTGCGTTTAAATATAAATACTCTATACCTACACCTTTTAGGTATAAACCACGAAGAATATCTACAAAATATCTTGCAGGAAATAAATATGTAATCCATTGTATAACTATTGGCATATTATTTATATCAAAAACAAAGCCTGATAGTAAAAATGCAGGCAACATAGTTGTAGTAGTTGTTACCTGACTTGCAGCAAGCTGGTTTTTCATAACAATACTTATAAAAATACCAAAAGATAACATACACATTAAAAAGATTGTAGCAAATAAAAACACTAATAAAGAGTTACCTTTTAATGGAACATGGAATACAAATTCACCCATTAAAATATATATAATAACATCTATTAATCCTATTAAAAAATATGTCATTAATTTTCCTGTTATTACTTCCCCTTCTGTAACAGGAGTTGGAATAAGTTGTTCCATTGTGCCTGTTTCCCATTCCCTTGAAATAGTTAATGAGGTTAAAAAACCTGCCACTACGGACATTATAATGGCAACTAAACCAGGAAAAAGATAATTAAGGCTTCTCATATCTTCATTAAACCAGTAACGAATTTCTGGCATAACAGCACCATAAAAAATATTTTTACCACTTTCTCGCATTATTTTTTCTAAAATAACTTGGTTATATTCTGCACTAATACCTGATGCGTAATTTATAATAGATGAAGCAGTAGTTATATCGCTACCGTCAATAATAGCCTGCACTTTGGCACCATAAGAATTAAATAATTGATGAGAAAAATCTGGTGGTATAACTAATATCATTTTTATTTTATTTGTATCTAACAGCTCTTCTGCATCATTATAATTATCTGGAAAATAATCTAAATTAAAAGTAGTATTTGATGAAAAATAAGAAAGATATTTCTTACTTTCATTACTTTTACTATAATCTATTACACCAACACTAACATGTTCTACATCTAACTTTAAAGCATAACCAAATAAAAATAATAAAATAACAGGCACAAGTATAATAACCATTAAACTTCTAATATCTCTAAATAAATGGATAAACTCTTTATAACTGATAGCTTTTATACGCCTTATATTCATCTGTTTTGCCCTCCTGCATAGCTGACAAAAACATCTTCTAATACTGCTTCTGCTACCTCTACCACATATCCATAATAACCATTTTGACCAAGATAATGCATAATATCATCTGGAGTTAAGTTATTTGATAATATTCTAATGGAATCTGAAAGTAATCCCACATCAAAAACATTTTGCATACGCATAAGAACTTGTGCTACATCATAAAGGCCAAAACCTTTTATTATATATACATTCCAAATCATTTTATTTGTTTTTAATTCATCAGGAGTGCCTATTTCCTTTAATGTGCCTGAGCTAATCATGGCTATTCTATCACAATATTCTGCTTCATCCATATAGTGAGTAGTTACAAATATAGTTACACCTTTTGATGCAAACATATAAATTAAATCCCAAAAGTTACGTCTTGAAACAGGGTCTACCCCAGAGGTTGGTTCATCTAGAAAGATTATTTTAGGTTTATGAATAATAGCACATGCTAAAGAAAGCCTTTGGTTTATCCCTGCTGATAAACTTTTGGTTTTCTCTTTTTCATAACCTTTTAAATTAACATACTCAACAGCTTCGTTTACTGCAAAATCTATATCTCTTCCTTCCACACTATATAGTTTTGCAAAAAATTTCATATTTTCATATACAGTTAATTCATCATATAAAGAAAATTTCTGGCTCATATAACCTATGCTTTGCCTAACCATACCAGGGTTTTTTAATACATCATAACCTGCTATAATACCTGTGCCAGAAGTAGGTGGTAATATACCACATAACATTCTTATGGTAGTGGATTTTCCTGCACCATTTGCACCTAAAAGGCCAAATATTTCACCTTTTTCCACATCAAAAGTAACATTTGATACAGCAGTAAAATCACCAAATTTTTTTGTTAGATTTTTAACAGATACAGCTATATTACTCATTACTATCACCAACATAAGTAAGGTATGTGAAAATATCTTCCAAATTAGGCTCAATAATAGATATTTCATATTGGTTTTTAGTTAGTTCCATAAGTTCATCTACTGCATGTTTATCTTTTTTACTATGAATATGAAGTGTAGAGCCAAAAGACCATATTTTTCCATAATCTTCTGGTATAATACACATTAAATCCCTTACTTTATTACCTTTAATTTCTATAACATTAATATCTGGTATGGTTTTTAATTTATCTAATGTGCCTGAAGCTATAATTTTACCCTTATTCATTAAGTTAATAGTATTGCAACGTTCTGCTTCATCTAAATAACTTGTGGCATAAACAATAGCTGTGCCGTCTGAAGCAAACCTATTTAATATTTGCCAAAACTCTCTACGAGAAACAGGGTCCACCCCATTAGTAGGTTCATCTAATATTAATACTTTTGGTTCATGAATTAATGAGCAGCATAAAGCTAACTTTTGTTTCATACCACCAGATAACCTGCCTGCTAAACGGTTACGGAATTGATACATTCCACTGGCAGTTAAAAGCACTTTTCTACGCTCTTTAATTTCTTTATATGGAACACCTTGTAAATCTGCAAAAAAATTAATATTTTCTTCCACAGTCATATCTGTATATAAACCAAACTTTTGGCTCATATAACCTATACTACGTCTTGCTCCCCTATAATCTTTTAAAGCATTAACACCATTTATATATAATGAACCACTATCAGGAAGTGAAACAGTAGAAAGAATACGCATAGCAGTAGTTTTGCCAGCTCCGTCAGGGCCTACAATACCTGTAATCTCACCTTGTTTCACCATTAAGGAAAAATCAACAAGAGCATGATTTTCTTCAAAAGATTTGGATATATTTTCAGAAATAATTAATTCTGATGCTGTCATAAACTATTCCTCTATATAAGCATCAGCAGGAATACCTGATTTTAATACACCTTTTGTATCTAATATTTCTATTTTTACTCTATATACAAGTTTAACTCGTTCTTCAGCTGTATATATTTGTTTTGGAGTAAATTCAGCACTATCTGAGATAAAAGTAACTTTTCCATCAAAAGTTTTATCAGGCATGCTGTCTATTTTAATTTTCATTTTTTGACCAATTTTTATACGGTCTACTTTTGTTTCAGGAAGGTATGCTCTAAGCCATAATTTATTAATATCACCTATGGAAAATACAGCAGAACCAGCCTGCACTACTTCGCCTTCTTCTTTATAAGAAGATAAAATAATACCGTCTATTGGGGATTCTAGCTTTGTATAAGAAACTTGTAAATCAGCAAGCTCTTTATTAGCTTTAGCAGCATCATATTGTGCGTTTGTTTTTTCTAATAAATTTTTATTTGTAGTACCTGCCCTTTTAAAGCCTGCTTTTAATTCTTCTAAACCCCATTTAGCAGCATCTTCGTTAGCTTGTGCTAGTTTTTGCTGTGCTAAATATACTTCATTATTTAACTCTGCTAAAATTTCACCTTTTTTTACAGTCATACCTTCTGTAAAATATTTA
>CALADT010000225.1 GCA_937890655.1 uncultured Mucispirillum sp.
TTTATAACATTTAATGGTGCAATAGATGTTATAAAAAATCCATCAAGCCTACCATCCTGCATTTTTACTATTATATCTTGTATTGTTTCACTTGTATTATCAAAATTAACAGTATAATTATCAAGATTATATGAACTTAAGATTTTTAAACTATCTAAATAAGTAGATTCTCCTACAAAACCTAAATTAATATTTTTTCCTTTTGTATCTATAATAGTTTTGATTTTTGAATTTTCAGAAACAATAAGTTGCATATATTCAGGAGCAATACTTATAATAGAACGTAAATCGTATTGTGGCATACCTTCCCATTCGCCTAGTCCTTTATATGCACGAAATTGTGCATCAGAACGAACAACAGCAAGCATTAATTCTCCACTAACTACTTTATCTATATTATACACATCTCCTGGTGTTTCTAATACATTTGGGTTTAGTTTATGTAGTTTAGAATTAATATTTAATATTTTACCTATGGAAATACCAATAGGGTATAAACTACCTTGTTTATCGCCTGTGCCAATATTTACAGGAATAGGTTTACTCTGACCATATGAAAATTCTATAAATAACATAAAAAATATAAGACTAAATAATAATAATTTTTTCATAATCACTCCATTTTCAAGCATTTTAATAAATATATAATATAAAATCAAGAATATATATTATTTTTATTGAGATTTTTATTAAAAATATTATAATAACTTAATTAAATTTTAAGGTTATTAGTTATGATTACAGAAAAACTTCCAAAAGCAGTGCAGTATAAAAATGGCGAATTAATTTTTTTAGACCAAACAAAACTTCCCATAGAAGTTATATATGAAAAACAAGAAGATATAGAGCAGGTTTTTAATTCTATTAAAGTATTAAAAGTGCGTGGTGCTCCAGCTATTGGTATTGCAGGTGCTTTTGGGCTTTTAATTTCATTAAAACAACAGTTAGATATTAATACTTTTGAATTTATAAAAGTTATAGAAAAAAATGCAGAATATCTTAATTCATCAAGACCTACTGCAGTTAATTTATCATGGGCTTTAAATCGCATGGTTAATAAAGCTAAAGAGCATAGTGATAAACTTTCTAAAGATATATTTATGATTTTAGAACAGGAAGCTATAAATATATATAATGAAGATAAAGATATTTGTTTTTATATTGGAAAATATGGTAGTGAGTTAATTAGTAATGGTATGGGAATACTAACTCATTGTAATGCTGGAGCATTAGCTGTATCAGAATACGGAACTGCTTTATCGCCACTTTATTATGCAAAAGATAAAGGTAAAGAATTTAAAGTATATGCTGATGAAACTAGGCCTTTACTTCAAGGAGCAAGGCTTACAAGTTATGAATTAAAAGAAGCAGGAATAGATGTTACTTTAATATGTGATAATATGGCAGCTTATGCTATGAACGAAGGGCTTATTAATATGGCTATTGTAGGTTGTGACAGAGTAGCAGCAAATGGGGATACTGCTAATAAAATAGGGACTTTGAACGTAGCTATATTATGTAATTACTTTAAAATACCTTTTTATGTAGCATGCCCATCTTCTACATTTGATATAAATACAAAAACAGGTAAAGATATAGTTATTGAGCAAAGAAACTCTAATGAAGTTACAAATTTTAGTAACCAACAAACAGCACCTACTAATATGAAAACCTTAAACCCTGCTTTTGATGTAACACCTAATAATTTAATATCAGGGTTTATTACAGAATATGGTATTATAGAACAACCATATATTAATAATCTTGCAAAAATATTTAATAAAGGAAAATAAAAATGTATATAAACTATGCAAAAGATATTTGTGAAGTAGGAAGAAGAATGTATAACAGGGAACTTGTTTCTTCCAATGACGGTAATATATCTATCCGTATAAATATTAATGAAATACTTATTACGCCCACATTAACAAGTAAAGGGTTTATGAAAGAAGATGATATTATATTAATAGATTATGAGGGTAATGTTATTCATGGTAATAAAAAGCCGTCATCAGAATTTTTATTACATACAACTGTTTATAAAAATAGAAAAGATATTCACGCAGTAGTCCACGCACACCCTGTAACAGCATCTGCTTTTGCAATAGTAGGTAGAAGTATTAATATGGGCTATATGCCTGAAGCCTTTATGACATTAGGGGAGTTCCATGTTGCAAAATATGCAAAACCAGGCACAAAAGAATTAGCAGAATCTATTATGCCTTTTATTAATAATAATGGTTGTCTGCTTGCAAATCATGGTGCAGTATGCTGGAGTAAAGATGTTTACAGCGCTTATTATTTACTAGAACAATTAGAATTTTACTGTAAAACATCAATTACTGCAGAAAAAATTGGAACACCAAATATTATCCTTTAACTGCTTTTAAAAATTCTTCTGTTAAAATTTTATCGTATTTTATAAACTCGTTCATTATACCTGCAACTGCAAAATATAAGTTATTATCCTTTTGCGTAATTTGTTCTTTTAGGTGGATAGTAAATTCATCTATCCATGTTAAAAGATGTGCCTGCAGAAAATTATACTGAGTTTGTAAAATATTTACTACTTTTTCTTGGTTATTTTCATCTAAAAATTTTGTTAATAAAGCATTTAGTTGCTGCATATATAACATTTCAATACTAATATGGTCAACAGGAAGCTGGTTATCTTCAGGTGGTAAAAAATTACTTGATTCATATATATGGATTAATTTTTCACGTTCCCTATGCTGCATATGATTATTTACTAAATATGTGGATGAAGAACTTGGAATACAGTATAAATCATCTAAAAATAACTCTGTAAAAATATCTTGTAAAAGTTCTAATAAGTCCTCAATATCATCTTCTTTAATACTTTGTTCATAAGCATTATAGTTTTTTAAAGAATTAATAGACGTGCTGTAATCGTTTGTTAATATAAATTTTTTTAATTCTTCAAAATATGGAATAAGTTTTGAAGTTGTACCTATAAAACTACTATCAGGATACATATTAAATACTTTGTAAAAATAATTGTAAAAGTTAGTTTTAATAATACTAGCTGAATGAATATTATCTTTTAAAGTATTATTTATGCTATTCATATTTTCACCTCTAAAAAATAAGTACTTACTATATTATAGCA
>CALADT010000226.1 GCA_937890655.1 uncultured Mucispirillum sp.
ATACAGAACAAATAAGGGTGCTTTCAACTGATGTAAATTTATTTATAAAAGAAAATATAAAACATATGGGAAATGAAATTGTTATAACATTACCTGTGGAAAAAGATGTAACTATGGAATTTAGAGCTATTAAAACAAAAAGTTTTATAGCAAACCATGGTGTAGGGGAACAAAATGGTAAATTAATAAATATAAATAATAATAACCCAATAGAAGAAGATACAAAAGGTTTTCCTGTTATTATAACCTATGAAAGTAAAGAAAATATAACATTAAAATCTTATATGGCAACAATGATACACCCTAATATTTATTATGCAGATTTTAGCACAGAAAGTGATAATTTTGATTTTATAAAAGAAAAACAAGAAGATAATAAAGTGTATTTTAAAGGCAATACATACCCACCATTTGAAAGTGAATATTACTTTATAGACGTATCATCTATTACTGAAAATGGTGTAAATACATATGGGTTATTAAAAGTAAATAAATTTATACCTTAAAAAAATAAAATAATAATGCAGTCTGGTATAATATATCAGACTGTATTAAAAATACCTTTTTCTCTCATATTTTCTCAATAAAAATTTATATTGCTTTTTAAAATAAAAAATATTATACTTTTATTAATATGGGGTATGGGGGAAACCATGAAAAAAATATTACTTATTTTATTTTCTGTAACATTTATGTTTATGATTGCCGGTTGTGGAGATACTACTAGCTCTAGTAGTCAAAACTCTAGCAATTCAGGTAACACTGGTGGCGGTGGAGATACAGGCGGCGGTGATTCCGGCAGTGGCGACTCAGGTGGTGGTGATTCCGGTGGCGGAGAAGTAGAAGACCCTTTTAAAACTCAAATTAATAATCTTATTGGGGAATATAAAGTTACAGCTATTGTTGTAGATGAAAATGTAGAACAAAATCAAAAACCAGAAGCCTATGTGAGAATTAATTCTCAAGATTATAATACATTATTAATAGAATATAAATTGTCTATTGATGGTAGTTTATTTGTTCATCATAAAGTTTTTTCATCAAATCCAAAAGAGTTTATGAAAACATATATTACATCAACAGGAGATAAAACATATGATTTTCTTTTACCAACAGGGGCTACAAATGTAACTTATACAGCAAAAATAGAGAAACAAAAATCATTTAATATAAATGAAGGCATTAACCCACAAGGCAAAGTAATTAAAGTTATAATTAATGATAATAAACCTGTAACAGAAGATAAGCCAAAAGAAATACCTGTTTCTTTAAACTATGATAACGTTCAGTCTGCTAAACTTAAAATTTATGGCACTAAAGTGATAGGTAATTCTTTAGATATTTTTAATACTGATTTAGAAGGTGATGATATAACAACTGCATTTAATGAAGGAAGTGAAGTCATTGTAGTAAATACTGCAACATTTAGTGTTACAGTTAATGGTTCATTAAATAATTTTCCAGATAAAGCATACTTATTTGATGTAATTACAGGGGATAGTGCTAATACTTTTGGCATATTAAAAGTAGATATAAAAAATAAGTAATCTATCAATTAAATATATAATATAGGCAGGGTATAATATCCTGCCTTTTTTTGTGTTTTTTTATAAAATGTAGAAAAATAAAGATATTATAAAAATTCTTAATGCAAAAATTAATTTTTTTTGGTAATATTACAAAATAATAATTCTCTATTTTGGAGTAGAGTAACATATGAATATTGAAAAAGTACTAATTTTAGATTTTGGTGGTCAGTATAGTAAGCTGATTGCTAGAAGAACGAGGGAGTGTGGTGTTTTTAGTGAAATATTAAGCTACACTTCTACACCAGAACGTATTAGAGAAAAGGGTTTTAAAGCCATTATATTATCCGGTGGACCTGCAAGTGTGTATGAAGAAAATGCACCAAAATGCCACCCTGATATATTTAATATGGGGCTTCCTGTTCTTGGGATATGTTATGGTGCCCAGCTTATGGCAAATACATTAGGTGGTTTTGTAGAGCAAAGTGGTTCTCCAGAATATGGTTCCACTATGGTAGAAGTGGATAAAACTTCCACCATTTTTAAATCAAGCAATATTGAGAATAATACTGCCACATGGATGAGCCATACTGACTATATTAAAGATGTGCCAAATGGCTTTAAAATAACAGCTAAAACAGAAAATTGCCCTGTTGCTGCTATGGAAAATAATGAAAAAAAACTTTATGCTGTGCAATTTCACCCTGAAGTAACAAACTCTATACGTGGTATGGATATGATTAAATCATTCCTTTTTGATGTTTGTGGCTTTAAAGGGGATTGGCAAATGTCATCTTTTATTGATGATGCTGTGAAAAAAATAAAAGAAAAAGCAGGCGACGGTAGAGCCTTATGTGCTTTAAGTGGTGGAGTTGATTCTTCTGTGGCTGCCCTTTTAGTACAAAAAGCCATAGGGGATAAGCTAGTATGTGTTTTTGTAGACCATGGGCTTTTAAGAAAAAATGAGGGCGATGAAGTAGAAGCGATTTTTTCAAAATTTGGCCTTAATTTAATAAGAGTAAACGCAGGGGAAAGGTTTCTTGCAAAACTTAAAGATGTGGAAGACCCAGAGCAAAAAAGAAAAATTATAGGTAATGAATTTATTGCAGTATTTGAAGAAGAAGCAAAAAAATTAGGGGATATTGATTATCTTGTTCAAGGGACAATCTACCCTGATGTTATAGAAAGTGGTGCAGGTAGCTCTGCTATGATTAAAAGCCACCATAACGTAGGCGGGTTGCCGGAACATATGGATTTTAAAGGGTTAATAGAGCCTTTAAGAGAGCTTTTTAAAGACGAAGTGAGAAAAGTTGGACTAGATTTAGGGCTTCCTGAAAATTTAGTTATGCGTCAGCCATTTCCAGGCCCTGGGTTAGGTGTTAGGATAATTGGTAAAATAACAGCAGAAAAAGTTGCTATATTACAAGATGCTGATGCAGTTTTTAGAGAAGAAATAGCAGCTGCAGGGCTTGATAGAGAAATAAGCCAATATTTTGCAGCCTTAACAGATATGCGTTCTGTGGGTGTAATGGGAGATTCTAGAACATACCATTATACTGTTGGGTTGCGTGCTGTTATTACTTCTGATTTTATGACAGCAGAATGGGCAAGAATACCCCATGAAGTGCTTGCAAAAACTTCTAATAGAATTGTAAACGAAGTGCGTGGTATTAATAGAGTAGTCTATGATATAACTACTAAACCACCTGCAACTGTTGAATGGTTATAATAATATCATATATAGACTGTGGATTATTTCACAGTCTATTTTTTATAATTTAAGGAGTTTATATGGCTGTCCCTAAATATGATGAAATGTATAAACCTATACTTTTTGCTTTAAAAGATAAAAAAGTTCATAGTGTAAAAGATATTAAAGAATCAGTAAAATATTATTTTAATTTAACAAATAAAGATATGGAAGAATTAATTCCAAATAAAACACAAACATATTTTGATAATAGAGTAGGCTGGGCAAGAACATTTTTAAAAAAAGCAGGCCTTATAGAAAGCCCTGCAAGAGCATTTTTCAAAATAACAGAGCGTGGTATAAAAGTTATAGAAGAAAACCCAAAAATTATAGATGATAATTATTTATTACAATTTGAAGAATTTAAACCCTTTTATTATGGTGAAAAAAATTATAAAAATCATATAGATAATAACAGCAGTAAACTAAAAGATGAAAATATTAAAACACAAGATGATACTCCAGATGATATGTTAAGCGAAGCATATAGCCAAATATATAAAAAATTATCAGATGAATTACTTGAAGAAATATTAAAATTAAAACCTATTGCTTTTGAACGTTTTGTTTTAGATTTACTTTATAAAATGGGTTATGGAGCCTTTAAAGATTCATCTATTGTAACAAACCCAACAAGAGATAATGGAATAGATGGCATTATTATGGAAGATAAGTTAGGGTTTAATCTTATATATACTCAAGTAAAAAGATATGATATTGGCAATAATATAGGTAGGCCAGATATTCAAAAATTTGTAGGTGCTATTGCAGGCGAAGGTGGAAAGGGGCTTTTTGTTACAACATCAAAATTTACTTATGAAGCCATAGAGTATGCTAAAAAACACCATATTATACTAATAGACGGAGAAAAATTAGTAGATTATATGATTGAATATAATTTTGGTGTATCTACAAAACAGGTATATGAAATAAAATCTATTGATACAGACTTATTTAACGAGTATGACTATGAGTAAACGACGTGTTGCTATTATTGCAGGTTATGGTAGCCTTCCTTTAATTGGTGCAAAACATATAAAAGAAAAAGGGGACGAACTTTTAATAATAGCTTTAAAAGAAAGTTGCACATTAAATGAAGAATTAAAAGCATTATCAGATTATTATTATGAAATAAGTGTAGGCCTTGCAGGTAAAATATTAAAAACTATGAAAAAACATAATATTACCCATGCACTACTTTCTGGTAAAGTGGAAATAAAGCTATTACACAGCCTTCGTTTTGATTTAAAAGCACTTTTAATACTTGCAAAAATCTCCATGAAAAGCACAGATTCTATTAACCTTGCAATTATAAACGAGCTTAAAAAAATTAATGTGGATATAATTTCTCAAAAGGAAGTATATTCTTCTATTATACCAAAAAGTATGCTTTTTTCTAAACGTGACTATGAAGAGGAACATATTTTATCTGATATAAAAGAGGGGTTTTTGTTTGCAAAACATATAGGTGGGCTTGATTTAGGGCAATCAATAGTAATAAGTAATGGTAAAATAATGGCTTTAGAAAGTGCAGAAGGCACAGATAAAACTTTTGCAAGGGGTTCAAAACTAGGCAACGGCTATGCAATATGTATAAAAACAGGTAAATCATATCAAGATGAACGGTTTGACCTGCCAACAGTAGGTATTGATACATTAAAAAATATTGTGGAAAATAATGGCACAGGGCTTATTATGGAAAGTGGCGAAACTATTGTTGTAAATATAGATGAATGTATAGAATACGCCAATAAGCACAATATTATATTTGCAGCTATTTCTCAAGATGAACTAAAATAATAAACCTATTCTACCTGCATATACCACTTATCATTTTCTTTACGCAATGGCATAACTGCTTGTTTTTCCCCTATTAAAATAGTTGCTGTATATGTATTGTCATCTATTTTATCTAATGATTTTAGCTCCATTTCATTATCGCCTAATATTACTTTAAAAGTGCCATATAGATATTCTTCTGCTGTAATATTATCAGGAGTAACATTATCTTTTTCTAAAACATAGCCCATCATTTCAAACAAATCTCTATTTTCAATATTTTCTAACATATTTTTAGAAATAGCATATTTATCACTAGGCATAGTCCTATCCCAAAAAACTTCTATATTTTTTGTATTATATGCTTCTATTATTTCATTGACTGCTTTTTCAGGGGTATCTGTTTTAGAACAGCCTGATATTATTAATGAAAATAGTATAAGTTGTAAAAAAAATAAAAGATGTTTATTCATATATATTACTCCTTTTTACAACTTATACTATTTTCATTCATAAAATCAAGCTGTTC
>CALADT010000227.1 GCA_937890655.1 uncultured Mucispirillum sp.
TTATAAGCCATAGGGTCAATATCAAAAGCATCAACACTTAATGCACCTTCTATAGAACCAGTTATTGCTAATATACCACTTCCTGTTCCCACATCAAGCATAGTTTTATTTGCAACAATGGGGCATAATAGCCTTGCTGCTATTTTAGTTGTGGGGTGTGCCCCTGTGCCAAAAGCTAAAGAAGGGTTAATATATAATGTCCTTCTATTATCATCAAATGATTTACCTTTTTCAAAAATAAAGAATATATTATCTGTTAAATAATCCTCCTCTATATATTCTTTCCATTTTTCCTGCCAGCCTGTTTCTTCTGTATCTTTTGATTCAAAAGAAATATTTAGCTGTTCTAAAATATCAGTAATATCATCTTCTGAATAAATTAAGTATGTTTTTTTACCTTTAAACTCCTCCTCACCTATAAAAGCCTCAGCTTCTTCTAAAAGTGTGCGTAAAAGAGTTGGTAATGTTTCTAATCTATATTCTATCATTTCATTACTATATTGCATATTACAAAAACTTTCAATAATATATTGAAAAATAAATAAAAATTTATTATAGTATTATCATGAGATTATCCATTTTTTGTGCAAATAAGTATAATATTTCAAGACGTCTTGCAAAAGAATATATTAAGTCTGGCAATATTTTAATAGATAAAAGTATTATAAAAAAAGATATATATATTCAAGGTAATGAAAATGTAATACTATCTATTGAAAAAACACAATCTACAATTAATGTAGAAGATTATATAATATTTAAAGATAGCCACTATATTTTTCTATATAAACCACCATTTATACATTCAGAACGTTTAAAAATAGATGATAATATTACCATAAGTGATATATATAAATTTTTTCCAGATTACACACCTCTTTCTCGCCTAGATTATGAAGCAGATGGTGTTATAGGTATGGTAAAAAATAATATACAAATAGATAATTTATCAAAATCATATTATGCCATTGTGGAAGGTAATTTTCCAAAAAAAATTACTATTTCTAAAAAAATAGATGCAGATAATAAGAAAAAAGTAAAAGTAATAGATGATAATAACGACGGCTTTAGAACATATATGGAAAATATTTCATATAACGGCAAGTATAGTTTAATTAATGTTACATTAAATAAAGCAGCAAGGCACCAAGTAAGAGCATTTTCATCATATTTAAACCACCCTATTTTAGGGGATAAAATATACAATGGCAAGCCTTTTAAACGACTTTGTTTGCATTGCTATAAGTATAGCATAAACAATAAAACCATACTACATGAAGAAAAAACTAACGAGTTTTTACAAATATATTATAATATTTAATCTAGGAAATTTATTATTTCTCTATGGTCATAAATTATAGGAGCATTTTCTAGTTTATTTTTATATGCAATAAATTTAGAACCACTTTCGTTTGCAGCATAATAATCCGTATAAGAATCTCCTATAAATAATGTTTCTTCGGGCTTAATATTAAAATAATCACATATTTTATATACTCCGTCTGGATGTGGTTTTGGGTTATCCACATCTCTTGATGTAATAAGGTATGAAAAATATTCTCTAATGTTATAATGTTCAAGTAATGAAGATAAAGAATAACCCCTATTTGTATCAACAGCCATTAATATTCCTTTTTCTTTTAAAATATTTAGCCCACCAACTAATGTTTCTTCAAGGATAATTCCATTATACCCACTATTATATACTTCATTATTTATAACATTATACATTTTATCTTTAATTACCTGGTTACCTTGAGATATCACATTTATAATATCAGCTTCTGTATATGATAATATAACACGTTTAAATTCTGGGTCAGATAAATCAGGCATAGTTACACCACTTTTTTCTGAAAGCCATGAATAATAATTTAAAATAGATTCATCACTATTTACAATTACACCATCACAATCATATATAACAGCTTTTACTATTGACATAAACTTATCTCCTTATGAGGTTATTAAAATTTAGGGTGATATTATATAAAATTATAAAAAATTTTTCAATATTTTATTAAAATATTATTTTTCGGCACGAAAAATGCTAATAGTTGGGTGGAAATATATGTAAAAACATAAATAGGAAAAAATTACCATATAAAAATACTAAAGTAATTTATATTTATGACGAGTATATAATAAGTATAAATTGCTTTTATAATGGAGGAAATAATGGAAGCAATGCGTGTAACAGGTTTAATGAGTGGTCTTGATACTAATGCCATAGTTGATTCTTATATGGCAGCAGCAAAAGCACCTATTGTTAAAATGAACCAAGAAATAGATGAATTAACTTATGAAAAATCAACCTTTAATAATCTTATGGGTATGATTAAAGGTGTTAAAGACTCTATGCTTGACTTAAAAATGGAATCCACTTTTAAAAGTAAAGTTACCACATCTACTATTAGCATTTTTCGTAATGAAGATATTGCAACAGCAGTAGCAGGTATTAACACTCCAGCAGGTTCATACACATTGAAAGTGGACCAAGTGGCAGAACCTGCATTTGCAACAAGTCTTTATACTAATAAAGTTGTATCAAAATTAGGTGCAGGTGTTAAAACATTTACACCTTCATTTTCTCCATATGACCAACTTGAGGGAACTCACTCCATAGAAGTTATGGAAAAACAAACTGTAAATGGATATAATAATAAATGGATAGCAAAAGATACATTTAAAGGTAATGCAAATAATGTATATAGTGTAAACCATGCTGATAAAGTAGATTTTGAAAAAAATGGGCAAGGTATTATTGATGGTAATGGTGAACTAATTAAAGATTTAAAAGGGAAATTTTCTTTTGTTTATAACTATAATGGCGAACAAAAATCATTTCCAGTAGAACTTGACTTTAAAAAAGGCGATTCTATTAATAAAATTGCTGAGCAATTAGATTTAGAAATAAATGCAAAACTAGATGCTTTACATGCAAATGATAGTAAACAAACAATGAAAGTTACTATTAATTTAGATGATAAAGGTTTTAATTTTTCATTTTATGATGTAGATACCCAAAATGAAATAGAAGTTTTAGGCTTTGTTGACCCAAATGATAAAGGCGATCCTAATAAACCAAATTATACCCCTACTGCTGAATCAAAATTACTTGATGAGTTAGGTTTAAATGCCACATATAAATCACAGCAAACAAAAGAAATAACTAATGTTATTGTATCTAATAGTCAAAAAGGTTTAGGTGATAAACTAAATGATAATGGTAATAAAAATGGTGGTTATTTCATTAATGGTAAATTTGAATGGGAAAACGGCACAGGACCAAAACCTGGAAAAATAGAAATTTATCAAGATTCTTCTGCAATATGTAGACCAGAAACTTATACAACATTTTATGGTGATAAAATTGATGGTTTAGATAAACATTCTAAAGAGGAATTAGATAAATTATTAAATACAAAAATTGGTTCTAAAACAAGTGCAGGTAATACATTATTTCCATCTTCTGCTGATTTAAAAGGGCTTAATGGTGTATTCTATATTAACGGTGCTAAAATAGAAATAGAAGATTATAAGAAACTTACTCCTAATGAATTAATGGCAAAAGTTAATGGTTCTGGTGCTAATGTTACTATGACATTTAACTATGAAACAAAATCATTTGAAGTTAGAAATAATAAAGGTGGTGCAGCAGAACTTACAATGGGTAATGATACAGATACCTCTAAGTTCTTTGATTTGTTTAAGGTAGGTCTTAATAGTGGTGCTACTTATGTTCGGGGGCAAAATACAGGAAGTATTGATACCACAACAGTAATTTCAAAATTACAACCACCTTTTACCTACCCTATGAAAAGTGGAACATTTTCCATAAATGGCACTTCTATTTATGTAGATGTGGAAAAAGATTCTGTTCAAGATGTTATAGATAAAGTAAATAAATCTGGTGCTGGAGTTACAATGACATATGATTCCACAACAGATAAATTTTCTTTAACAAGCACAAAAAATGAACGTATAAAAGTTGGTGGCCCTAACGATACTTCATCTTTTTTACTTTCTACTGGTATTGTTTATCACCAAGGAACAGAACAAATTATTGGAACAGAAGGTAAAGAAGCTATTTTTACCATGAATGGCACAAAATATACAAGAGATACTAATGAAGTAAAAGATGTTGTTCCTGGAATGACATTTAATATAAGTAGCACAGGCACAACAGTATTTAATGTAAAAACTGATACAGATAAAGCTATAAAAGCCGTATCTGAATTTGCTGCTAAATATAATACGTTAATAAATGCTTTAAACCCACCTGAAATATCATATAATGATGATTTAAGGAAAAATTATAGCGAACCTTTAACAGAAGAAAAAAAGGCTACTATGAGTGAGGATGAAATAAAAAAATATCAAGAAAGTTATGAAAAAGTAGCTTATCATGATATTATAACAAAAAGCCCTGAAGTTCGCTCATTAAAAATGAATATAAGATCTCAATTAACAGCAGAAATATATTCTGATAAAAGTAAATATCATAGCATATTAGATTTAGGTATTAATATTGCAGGTAGTGCAACAAGGGATACAAAAGTTACAAAACTTGGTTTATTATTAGATGTATCTACTGATCCTGAAGAACTTGCAAAATATTTAAAAGAGCAAACAAAATTTACTTCCATATTATCTGATGACCCTGAAGGGGTTTATAACTTTTTTGCAGATAGTAAAACAGTTTATGAACGTGACCCAATAACAGGTAAAGAAACAAGTAAACTTGTTAATATTGGTTGGGGTAAAACTTATAGTGATTTCTTAGATACTACTGTTAATACCACTTCTGCACTTTATAAAAAAACTAGCACAAATGGAACAATAGAATCAGAAATTTCATCTATTAAAAAACAGATTGATACACAATCAAGACGAGTTGAAATGTATTTGGAAAGATTATATGCTCAATTTGCAGCTATGGAAAATAAAGTTGGTGCATTGCAACAAAGTGCAAGCTACCTTGCAAATATTGGAAATAATAATAATTCAAAATAATATAGAATTGTGGAGGAAAAATATGCAAACAGCCTACCAAAATTACAAAAAACAAGAAGTTGAAGGCGCTACAAAAGGGAAAATTGTTGTGCTGCTTTTTGAAGGAACAGTGAAGTTTTTACGAAAAGCCTCTAAAGCTATTGATGAAAACAATGTGCAGGAAGCTCACAATAATATTGTAAAAGCTGAGAACATTTTGTATGAATTAATGTCTACATTAAATATGGATGCTGGTGAAATAGCCGATAATCTAATGCGTCTATATGATTTTATGATATGGCAGTTAATTGAAGCAAACAGAGATAAAGATAAAAATAAAGTAGAATCTGTTATAGAACTTCTTCTACCGTTATGTGATGCTTGGAAACAAATTGTAGAAAAAGAAAATATTTCTGTTGTAAAAACTCCTGTAAATAAAGAACAAGTTAAATCAATTAACTTTGCAGGCTAATTTATTATAGACATATTAGTAATAACAATATATGCTGTATGTAAAAGGTAAACTATGAGTGCATTTGAAATTATGCTTAACCAGTGTGAAAAACAGGCTGAAAAATTATGCTCCATTAATATAGATGATGATTATATTAATGAAATAGACATATTTAATAACTATTTTATTCAATTACAGCAAATTATTGAAAGCGATACTTCTCTGCATGATAAAAATAAAGTAGCCAACTTACTTGAACTTTTAAATAATATTATAAAACGTGTGCAGGAAAACCAAAATGTTAGTGCAGCTTATATTGATAATTTGAAAAAAAATAAAAATATGGTAGGTTATGGAGCAGTAAAACAATTTTCTCATAGAATAAATAGGAGATACTAATTATTATATGGCAAAAGAATTATATAAAATAACTATTCTTGATGAAGATAAAGAATACACAACTCTTTATGCTACAAGTGTAGTTCAAGCTGATATTTTAGGGTTTATTGAAATATCAGGCATAGAATTTCCTAGCAAATCGGATATTATTTTAACTGCCGGAGAAGATAAAGCCCACAATTTATTTAAAGATACTAAAAGAATTCTTATTGCCGGTAACTATGTATTACGTATTGAAGAATTAAAAGATGAGCGTAAAGCACATATAATAAATATAGTTGATTCGGTAAAAAATTAATATGAATTTAGTCCAAAAGTATGTTATAAAAGAGATATTTCCTTTTTTTATAATAGGTAACTTATTTTTTATGTTCTTATTATTAATGGAAAAAATGGTTACTTTAGCAGAGCTGTTTTTTTCAAAAAATGTTCCTATTACTATTCTTATTGAAACAATTATCTATTTATTACCATCTATATTTTTTATGACAATTCCATTATCTGGCTTATTAGCCACATTAATAGCCTTTAATAGGTTATCGGCTGATTCTGAATTAATTGCTATGAAATCTGTTGGTGCTAGTAATACTTCATTAATTAAACCATTAATAATTTTAGGTATTATTGCCGGATTATTAAATTTATCTATGGGGCTATATTTTGTAGAAAAAGGTTCTACCCTTGCATATAATAACTTAAATAAAATCATTGAACATATATCTATTAAAGACATTAAACCAAATGAAATGTATAATAAAATCCCTGGTATTTCTATTTATGCTGGTAAAAAAATAAATGATACCACATTTGAAGATATGGTTTTAATACAAAAAAATAATAATTCAATTATTAATTCTAAAAATGCAACTATCACCCCTACTGATAATAAAAGTATGGAAATGATATTTCATAATGGTTCATACACTATGGAAAACCAAAAAAAAGAAATAACTTCTATGGGTTTTAGTAGTATGACGTTAAATTTCCCACTTAATATGAATATTGCAAAAGCTGTTAACTCTCCAATGACTATGAGTGTTTCTCAATTAATAGAAAATAAAAATAACCCAAAAGCTGTTTTTGAATTAAATAAAAGGTTATCTACCCCACTTTCTTGTATAGTTATGATATTATTTGGATTTTCACTAGGTGTATTTTTATCAAGAAGTGGTAAATCTTTTGGTATATTACTTTCCATTGGGTTAGCATTTTTATATAATGTATTAATGTTATTTTTTGAAAATAGTGCCGGTCAAATACCTATAAGCCCTGCTTTATCTGCTTGGATACCATTATTAATATTTATAATGTTATTGGTATATTCTTTTAAACGTTCATTTAAATAAATCATATATTACTTTATATATGTGGAAATATTTATAATTTATCCTTGATATTTATTATTATATATTATAGACTATAAAATTCCTTAAAAGATGGAGGTTTTTTTATGAATAAAATTGCAGTTTTATCAGGAGATGGTATAGGCCCAGAAGTAATGGATGAAGCTTTAAAAGTCCTTGATAGTATTTCTAAAAAATATAATCATAAATTTGAATTTAATGAAGCATATGTAGGTGGTATAGCTTATGATAAAACAGGTTCTCCACTTCCAGAAGAAACAATTAAATTATGTGAAAACTCTAATGCTATTTTATTTGGTTCTGTTGGTGGCCCTAAATGGGAAACTTTACCACCAGAAAAACAACCAGAACGTGGTGCTTTATTACCACTTAGAAAATATTTTAAATTGTTTGCAAATCTTCGCCCTGTTAAAATATTCCCTTCCCTTTCCCATGCAAGTTCATTAAAACATGAATATGTAAAAGAAGGTATAGATATTATATTTTTCAGAGAATTAACAGGTGGCATATATTTTGGTAAACCAAAAGAAATAGCCCCTAATGGTAAATCAGCTATTGATACAATGGCTTATAATGAAACAGAAATAAAGCGAATAGCAATAAAAGCCTTTGAAGCAGCTAGGTTAAGAAATAAAAAAGTATGTAGTGTTGATAAAGCAAATGTATTAATGACAAGTGTTTTATGGCGAAATATTGTTACAGAGCTACATGAAAAAGAGTATTCTGATATAGAACTTAGCCATATGTTTGTAGATAATGCTGCTATGCAACTTGTAAGATACCCTGCTCAATTTGATGTTATTTTAACAGAAAATATGTTTGGTGATATATTAAGTGATGAAGCTGCTATGCTTTCAGGTTCATTAGGTATGCTTCCTTCTGCTTCAATTAATGAAAGTGGTTTTGGGTTATATGAACCTATTGGAGGTTCTGCACCAGATATTGCAGGTCAAGGTATTGCAAACCCTATTGCACAAATACTTTCCTCTGCATTAATGTTAAGGTATAGTTTTAATTTAGATAAAGAAGCTAAAGCTATTGAAAATGCTGTTGCAAAAATGTTAGAAGATGGCATAAGAACAAAAGATATAGCTGGTGATTCTAAAGATATAACTATTGTATCTACATCACAAATGGGTGATGAAATAATCAAAAGAATAGGATAATATGGGAAGAAAATTTTTAACTCTTTTAAAAGAATATATAATTGAACATAAAATATTTTTATTATTATTTATTATACTAGGTATAATTACGTATAAATTTAGCACAATAGATATTAAAATTACTAATCTATTTTACAATGGTAGTAATTTTTTTCTTGAGAAGAATACTTTTGGTTTAATTATATATCATGGTGCTTATTATTTAACTTTAATAGTAATTTTAGTTTTACTTGGTATGTTTTTAGCTAATATTATTAAAAATGTTAATCCTTTTGGATTAAATAGAAAAGCTATTATATTTTTAATGGCAGTGTTTATATTAGCTCCTGGTATTGTGGTAAACTCAATTTTAAAAGAATATGTAGGTAGACCACGTCCAGCAGATGTTACAGTTTTTGGTGGAGAAAAAATATTCCAACCACCTTTTATAATATCTAACCAATGTGAAAGTAATTGTTCTTTTGTTTCAGGGCATGCGTCATTTGCTTTTACTTTTATGGTTATAGGCTTTTTCTTTACAGGTATGAAACGTAAAGTAGTATTTAGCAGTGCATTTTTATTTGGAGCTATGGTTGGGTTTGTAAGAATTTTTCAAGGTCGGCATTTTTTTACAGATGTTATGTTTGCCTTTTTCTTTACATGGCTTGTAATAACATTATTGTATAAGTTTTTCTACCCTAATGATGAGCTACCAGATACAATTTCTAAATAATTATATTTATAGCCAGTATATACTAAAATATACTGGCTTTTTTATGACTTAATTTATCTTTAATACTTATTATATAATTATAAGAATATTACTATAAATTACTTATATACTCTACATATTTTTTTATAATGTATATCAATATAACTTCCATATATACAATATATAATCATAAAACAACTTTATTTATATATTAATAATATATTTATTTTTACACATTATATACTTATTTTATGAATATAATAACACAACATACGCTTCATTTTATATTATTTTATAATTTAAAAGTATATTATAGGCTATAAAAAAAGTATAATATTAAACTATTTTTTTATTATTTACTATCTATTACTTAATATCTATTACATGCTTTTTTCGCCATAATATACGTTATAACACATATTAATATTTAGCTAATATAAAATAGAAATATAGCACATTTTTGGCCTTTTTTACACACTATCATTTTATAATTTTCATTAAAATTTTACCTATATAAATTATATAACACACCATACACTTATTTTTACACTATATTATATATAGTGATTAAAAATATATTTTAAATCTCTTACTATATATTTTTTTCATATTATACTAAAAAATGAATATAAACCTTACATACTATTACATTTTTAAAAACGAATAAATAAAAAAGACCCATATAAAATGGGTCTTATAGGTTTAGATTTATATTTTAAATACTATATATTTTATTTTAAGCATTAAATATATCTAAAAATTACATATGTTTATTTAAAGCATCAATATATACGCTTTTTGGCTGCATACCAATGAATTGTTCTACGATGTTACCACCTTTAATAATAAGAACAGTAGGAATACTCATAATGCCATAAGCTGAAGCTAATGCCTGATTTTCATCAACATTAACTTTTCCTATTTTTACTTTGTCTCCCATTTCTTTGTAGAGTTCTTCAATTGTTGGTCCAAGTAATTTACAAGGGCCACACCATGCTGCCCAAAAGTCTACAAGGACTGGTTTGTCGCTTGCTAATACTTCTTCTTTAAAATTACTGTCGTTAAATTCTAGTGCCATAATAGCCTCCTTTTAATTAATACTAAATTTATCCTTTTTTCAAAAAAAGTCAATAAAAAAGACAAATATTTTTATGAACACATTGCCCACAAATGTCATTTCTTGAGTATTGACAAGCACTTACAATTCCTAAACGAGTCAAAGAAAAATCATATTTTGCAGGGTCATCACTGTTTAAGCCTTTAAAAAAGTCAGTAACCTTTATAACGGCTTTCTTTCCTTTCTCGTTTTCTTCTATTATTTCTAAATGAGAAGCCATTCTTAAAATATGAGTATCTGCTGGCATGTATAAACTTTTTTTATTAAAACCATCCCATAAACCAAAATCAACATCATCTTTCCTTACCATCCACCTTAAAAACATATATAACCGTTTTGAGGCTGATTTTCCGGGAACTGGTAGTAAAAAATTAAGGCCATTTGTAATATTATCTATATGTTCACGTAATAAAATAATACCTTTATGGATATTCTCAACAGAAAGTGCATCTGCTTCTTTAAAAAGATTATATAAACTGCCATATTTTTTATAAACTTTATTCATTAATTTGGAATATTCTGCTACATCTTCTTTAGTTTGAAACCTATAATATATATTATCATCAATATTAGTATTTAAGTTTAAAGGTTCTACCCCTACATAATCAAAATACTTATATAAAAAACCTTGAATAGCTTTCATATTACCATATGCAAAGCATGATGCAGTAAATGCAATAAATTCTTTATTACCATTTATTTCATGTGGAAAGCGTATTGGGTCTGTATGAATATATTCTTTTTTATTATAATAGCCATATAAATATTCTAAAAAGTTATATATTTTATCACTATTTTGAATCATTCTTTATAGAAATATCTTCTAATTTCATATTTTGTTTTAAAAGTTCCATTAAATTAAAGCCACCATTATTTCCCGCTTTAAGAGTAATTTGTTTAAGCTCTTTGTTATATTCCACTAAAAAATCATTTATAATAACATCTTTTAAATTGCCTTTTTTATCTTTCTTTTTATATACTGCCCTTTCATCTTCAAAAAGAGAGAGAAAACATTCGTTTGTAATATCATCTAACTCATATGTAGATACAAAATCAGTTCCTGTTTTCATAGTATTCACTTCTATAATACTTTTAGCTTTTAACCCTTTTGGTAAATATTTATTAAAATTATTAATAAATAACTCCATATTTAGAGCTTCTGATTCAAAACTCATTATTTCATTTTCACCAGTTACACCAACAGGAAGTGGTATCCAAGTATTAATTTTTGCATGTGGATTAAATCCTTGACTATATGAAAGGCAAACTCCACTAACTAATAAACTATGTATAAATATTCTATTTAAATCTAGTGCTGAAAAAAATGCACCTGTTCCATATTTTTCATAAACTACTTCATATTGTTTATATTCCTTTACTTGTTCTTCTAGATGTAAATTATTTTCTATTTCTTCTGATTTTTGTGGCTGTAAACTATCAAAATCACATACTCCACATGTAGCACATTTACCATCTCTACAATCATCTGTCGCCTGCCCTAAAGATGCTTTTTCCACTTCTTTTTTATAAAAGAAATCACTTACCCCTGTTGATATATTTCCCCATGGTAAAATCTCATTATCATCATAGCCTTTTTCAGCTTTTCTACTAATATTTATACCTATATTATTACAATTATCTACCCAGTTTTGATAGTCAAAAAAATCATCCCACGCATCTAAATAAAAACCATTATTTACTACATGTTCTAAAGCATTAGCAACTTCTTCATCCCCACGTGATAAAAATGCCTCTAGCTGACTCATACGTGTATCATGAAATTTAAACTTAAATTTTCTTCTTCTAAGCTCATCTTTTAACATATACATTCTTCTTTCAAGCTCCACTTTAGGCACTTGACCAAACCGTTGAAAAGGCGTATGTGGTTTTGGCACATAATGTGAAACTGATACAGAAATATCAAACGAACCCTTTTTAACAGTCTGCACCGTCCTTTTTATTTTAGAAGCAGTATCTGCAATACCCAAAATATCTTCATCTGTTTCAAATGGTAGACCTATCATAAAATATAATTTTACACTATTATATCCGTTTTCTGCAGCAAGTTTACAAGCTGAAAGAATATCTTCCTCATTAAGGTTTTTATTAATAATATCTCTCATTCTTTGTGTGCCTGCTTCAGGAGCTATTGTAAAGCCAGATTTACGGACTTTAGATATCTCCTGAAAAAGTGTTTCTGATACACTATTTGCTCTTAATGACGGAGTAGATAATGATACATTATTTGAAAGTAATTTATTATTAAGATTTAAAATTAATGGTTCTATTTGAGAATAATCACCTGTTGATAAAGAAAGTAATGATGCTTCTTGATGACCTGTTACTTTTACTTGGTTTAAAACATCATTAATAATATTATCTGTATTACGTTCCCTAACAGGTCTATAAATCATACCTGCTTGGCAAAATCTACAACCTGCTGTGCAACCCCTTGCAATTTCCACAGAAACTCTATCTTGTATGGCTGGTATTAATGGCACAACTGGAGAATATGATATATTACTTTTATTAAAATCAAGATAAATATCACGGTGAACTAACTTATCTTTATCTATACTAGGAATATAAAGAAAAGGATATTTATTTAAAGCAGATAATATATCATGTTTTGATACGCCTTTATCTTTTAAATCTTTTACATGTTCTAATATTTTAGCAAGGTTAATATCACCTTCTCCTATATAAAAAACATCTATAAAAGGGCTTAATGGTTTCGGGTTATACATACAGGAACCACCTGCCATAATTATAGGGTCATCTTCAGTTCTATTTTCACTTCTACATTCTATATTAGCATATTTCAATATGGCTAAAACAGTTGTATAACTCATTTCATAATGAATAGAAAACCCTAAAACATCAAACTCTTTTAATGGAGTATATTTTTCAAGACTAACAAATATATCACTTCCAAAATAATCAAGAGCATCTTTCCATGGTGCAAAAAAACGCTGGCAGTATATTTTTTCTGACATATTTACACGTTCATATAATAGTTTATACCCTACGTGGCTTGAACCTATTTCATAAATATCTG
>CALADT010000228.1 GCA_937890655.1 uncultured Mucispirillum sp.
ATTACGGTTATCTAAAAGCATTTCTTTATATGTGTCATACTGTAATTTATCATCTGTTATATTTTGTTCTTCAAAACGTAAAACACTTCTTTTAAACATAAGCATATCAGTAAAGTTGCCTGATACTAAATCTGGATAAAGTGATTCCATATTTTTTTTATAGCCCATCATTTTAAATTTAGAGAATATGTTATGTTTAAATAAAAATACTCTATCTTCTCTTTCCATTTCCCCTTGAGGTTCTGTGGTAAAGCATATATTTACACCACTTAAAAAATAAAATACTCGCTCTGCATTACTATGTGGTATATCTTGAGTATATGCAAAATCCACACTGTTGCCATACATTTTCATTTCAATGGCGGCAAGTTTTGTATTTACTGATGGATTTACTATTAATAATTTAGCCATATACTTTTACTTCCTTATAAAAAGAATCCCTTTCTATTGGTAACATGCCGGCAGATTTTACCATAAATATAAGCTGTTGAGCTGTCATAGAATCATCTGTGTTGCCGCCTGCTGCATGTGCTATATTTTCTTTAACAATAGTGCCGTCTAAATCATCAGCTCCTGCACGTAACGCAATTTGTGCTGTTTTATGACCTAGCATAACCCAGTATGCTTTAATGTGAGGTATATTTTCAAGGATAATTCTAGCACTTGCCACAGTTTTTATATCTTCTACACCTGTTGCATGGAATTGACCGTCCAAAAATGTATCATCTGGTTGGAAAGAAAGTGGTATAAAGGCAGAAAAACCTTGTAAACCTTTACTTAATGATTTCTCTTGTAAGTCCCTTAATGCTAAAAGGTGTTTAAATTTATCATCATTATTTTCTAAATGGCCATAAAGCATAGTTGCATTTGTAGTGAGCCCTTCTTGGTGAGCAGTTTCATGAATTTCAAGCCATCTAGTAGCAGGGATTTTTTCAGGGCAAATCTGGTTTCTAACATGCTCTGCAAATATTTCAGCACCACCACCAGGCAACATTTCCACCCCTGCTTTTTTTAGTGCTTTTAATACATCTGCTACACTTTTATTAGATATTTTAGAAAAATAGTCAATTTCAACAGCAGAAAATGATTTTATAACTTTTTCTGGAAAGTTAGTTTTTAAAGCATGCACCATATCAGTATAATATTCAAAAGGGTAATCAGGGTGCAGGCCACCTACAATATGAATTTCTTTAGCATCTGCCCCTTTATCTGCAACATATTTTACTGCATCTTCTTTTGTCATGTTATATGAGCCATCTTCATTTTTATTTTTAGCAAAAGCACAAAATTTACAGTGGCTAACACATATATTAGTATAGTTTAGGTGCAAGTTGCGTATAAAAAATACTTTATTGCCCCATTTTGATTGGCGTATTTTATCTGCTTTTTCTATTAATGAGTGAAAATCTAATTCAAATGGATTATTCATATAACTTTTTACTTCCTTATTATTTTTAATTAAGTTCTATATTATACCACGTTCTAAAAACTATTGCAAAGTAAAAATATAATTTTTTAAATAAATACCACAAGAAATATTAAAATAATTTACTAACCTATTATATTTTTTCTTGATTAATTATTAAGTTACTATATAATACGTTTATGAAAAAGATAGTATTTATGGGAACGCCGGAAATAGCTGTTCCTTCATTAAAAGCATTAATTGAAAGTGGTTATGATATACCACTTGTTATAACTCAGCCGGATAAACCTAAAGGGCGAGGGCAATCTATGGCTTTTTCTCCTGTGAAAGAGTGTGCCTTATCGTATAACTTAAATGTTTATCAACCGGAAAAAATTAAAAATAATCAGGAAGTGATTGATAAATTAAAAGAAATAGCACCTGATTTTTTTGCAGTTGTAGCTTATGGTAAAATATTACCACAGGAAGTGTTAGATATTCCAAACACTGCACCTATTAACGTTCATTTTTCTCTTTTACCAAAATATAGAGGGCCTGCCCCTGTAAACTGGGCAATAATGAATGGGGAAGAAGAAACTGGTGTAGATACTATGCTTATGGATGCAGGTATGGATACAGGGGATATTCTATTAACAGAAAAAACACCTATTCTTTATAAAAACGCAGGTGAATTAGCTAATGAGCTTGCTATAAAAGGTGCTAACCTTTTAGTTAAAACCATAAACGAGTTTTCAAGTATTACACCTAAAAAGCAAGATGATTTATTATCTACAAAAGCACCTATGATGGATAAAGAAATGGGGCAGATAAACTGGAGCCTTGATGGAGTAATAATAGAAAGAATGATAAGAGCATTTACCCCTTGGCCTGCAAGTTATACATCACTTCAAGGTAGGAAGCTAAAAATATATAAAAGCCAAGTGGTAGAAAGCGATAATAAGAAACCAAGTGGCGAAATTATTGAAGTAAATAAAGATAGTTTTACAGTGCAGACAGGTAATAAAGCACTTAAAATATTAGAGTTACAATTTGAAGGTAAAAAAAGAATGGATAGTAAAAGTTTTCTTGCTGGAGCAAAAATTGTAACAGGAGAAAAATTAGTTTAAAAAAACTTTTTTAAAACTAAACTGTCCTATATTAAATATATTAAAATATATAACAAAAAATTGTAATATTTAAGCTGTTTTATATTATGTAATAATTATGTTTTTTTAATATTATGGTTATTGAATATTGCATTATAGTTTATATATTTTTATTATAAATTTTAAAAAAAGGGTAAGAAATGACAACATTAAACACTTTTAAAACAATTATTTTAATGATAGCTATGATGGTATTATTTATGTTTGTAGGTAGAGCATTTGGTGGCACAAACGGTATGATAATAGCTTTTGTAATAGCTGTTGGCATGAACTTTTTTTCATACTGGTTTAGTGACAAAATAGTATTGAAAATGTATAAAGCAGAAGAAGTAACAATAGACACTAACCCACGTTTATATAATATTGTTAGTAAGTTAGCTCAAAACGCTAACCTGCCTATGCCTAAAGTATATATTATTGCAAGTGGCACACCTAACGCCTTTGCAACAGGTAGAAATAAAAACCATGCTGCAGTGGCTGTTACATCAGCATTATATAATTTATTAGATGATGAAGAATTATCAGGTGTTGTAGGCCATGAATTAGCACATATTTATGGTAAAGATATTTTAATTGGTTCTGTTGTGGCTATGATGGCTGGTGCTATTATGTTAATAATAGATATTTTCCAATGGTCTATGATTTTAGGTGGTGGTAAAGATGAAGAAAACTCAAACCCATTAGGTTTTATAGGCTCTATTCTTTTAATTATTTTAGCACCACTTGCAGCAATGTTAATACAGTCAGCTGTTTCTCGTTCTAGGGAATATATAGCAGACCAAAGGGGTGCAGAATTTTGTGGCAACCCAAAAGCACTTGCTTCAGCACTGAATAAAATTGCATACGGAGTGGAATTACACCCAATGGATAATGCAAAACAATCTACTGCACATATGTTTATAGCAAACCCATTTTCTGCACAGAAAATGATGAGTTTATTTTCTACTCACCCACCAATAGACGATAGAATAGAAAAATTAAACGCCATGACAGTTGGGCCAGTTAGTGCAACATCTAACCCATTTAGTAGTAAAAAACCTAATCAGTTAATTAGATAATTTAAGCTCCCATAAGGGAGCTTTTTTATTATATAATTTAAATAGCTTATAAAATGATTTCTTTTATTATATATTTTTAAAAACAAACCTACACTTAATAGTTATGTAATTTAAAAAACTAGATTAATAATATTTGTATAAGTAAAATATATTCAAATATAAAATTTATTTTTTAATTTATAAATTAGTATAATTAAAAAAAGCCCCCGTAAGGGAGCTTTAAAAGTGTTTTTATAAAATATAAGTTATTTTCTATTTTTCATTTTTTCAATATGAGCTTTTATGCTTTCATTTAATTCATCATCATTATTATATTCTATAAGTTTAAAACTTTTCTTTAATGTGTTTTTACCACGTTTTATAGAACATTCAAGTGTGGAATTATATCCTTTTTCATAAAGGGCAAATTTTAAACAGCCTATATCAATTATATCATGGTAGCCACATTTTAAAATAATATCCCCACTTTTTAAGCCCACTTTATCAGCTAGAGAGTCTTTTAATACGCTTTTTACTTTTACCATATTTTTATCATCTGTTATAGTAATACCTATTGTTGGGGTGCCATGGCTTTTTACTTCTGTTGGGTAAATAAAAGCATCAGCTTTATTATTATCAACATTAATACCCTGCATGATAACATAGCTTTCTTCCCCCGTTAGTCGTTTATACCTATATGGAATACCAGAATCTTTACCTGCATGGCCGTTACCTGTTAATACGATTATGGTAGTTTCAGGGTTTACCTGTCTATAATCTGATATACGTTTTGCCATAACTTCATCCCATATATTTTGTGATAAATAGAAGTTACTAAATTTCTTATTATCAAGGTTATGGTCTTGAAATATTTTATATATGCTTTTTTCATAATCACTATTTAATACGTTCATAGCTTTTGGCAAATGTTCTACTTCTTCTTTTGTTAAGTTATCTATTTGGCCGTTAAATATTTTAGAATTAATACTTTTTGGTAAATTCAGTGGTATAATATCAATATTATTATCCCTTGCATATTTAAAAATAGGTGCATAAAGAGTATAATCATAGCCCCAGTTTTTAAAATAATCAGTGCCATGAAGCATTTCTTTTTCAGTAATACGCCCTTTTATGTAGTCATTAATAACATGGAGATAGTTATATTGCACCATTTCCATACCTATTGCTATATTTTTTCTAGTATTATACATATATTCAATAACAGCAAGCTGGTTTAAATGGTGAGAATATTCTTCGTGGTTTTCCCCTACAAATATGGTTTTATATGGTTTTGCATCGTTCATTAAGTTATTAAAATCATATGATGATTTTGTGGTAATAATAACATCTGCACTATGTTCTAAAACATAAATTCCCATATGGCTTTCAGGGAGTATAGCTTTTACTAAAGCACCACCTTTAAACAGGAGCTCTTGGTTCATACCATATTTTTCTAAAAGCCTTAAGTTTTCTTCTTTTGCATTATTAAGCAGGAGTATATATTTATCTTTATTCTGTGGGTTTTTAAATATAAAATATTCGCTGTTTGCTTGGTTATTTATTTTTTTATCTGTATAAAATTTTGCTATTTTATTATTGTAGCCGTCTATTATAACACTTGCATTATCAAGCATGCTAAATTTTAAATCATCATATGATTGTGTAAATTCAATATTATTAAATACGTTTTTTACAGGTGATTCTTTATTTTCTGAAATATAAATGACTTTTTCTTGAAAAAACATATCTGCAATAACGGGCACTTTTTCATCACTATTTAGCTGACGTAGTAAATGGTAGTTAGGGTCAATAATTAATTTTACAGCACCATATTTAACAGGCACCTTAAATGTTTCTTCCCTATTAACACTAGATTGTAGTTTTCCATACTCTTTTCTATTATTATATTCCAGCATATAAGGGATATTCACTAATTTATCCCCATAAGTTCTATTAAGAGTAAATGATATATAATAACCGCCTTGTTCTGATATATATTCCATATTTTTAATATCTAACTTCATAAGTGGCATTTTAGTGAAATTTGCTTCATAAAAACTATCTGCATCAATACCTTTAAAACAGCTTAAAACTTGTAAATAAGTTAATGATGGAGTATCTTTTAAACCTTTTACTTTTTCAAGCCCTTCATTAAATTTATCTTCCCCAATGGTTAGTTTTATCATATGGAAAATAAATCCAAGCCCTTCGTTATTCATTTCTGGTGTGCGTTTTGAGCCATAAATAGAAAGCTGTAACAATATTTCTTTACGTTTTTTTGCAGCATCACTAGAGTTTACATTTTTCTCAAAATTTTCCACAGCTTTTAAAATATTTGGGATAGACACTCTGTTATCCTGATTATATATAACAGCATGGGAAGTATTATTAAATAATATAAATAATAAAAATAATGTAATAGTAGTTAGTTTTATAAATTTTTCCATATGTTCCTCAATAAATTATTTACCATATATTTTTATACCCATAGGGGTGTTATCTTCTTGCTTATTAATTACTTGGTTATTATTAAACACAATATATGAATAAGAACCGTAACGGTTAAGTTTTTTTAGGCTTTCTTCTGTAAAATTAAAAGCAAATAATATAAAATTACTGCCGTTTGAGTATGGGTTTTTTATAACTGCATATGTAGTTTTATCAATATGAAAATTAAATGTAATATGTTTTGATAAAAGCTCAGCCACATTAGAAGGCACTTGGTTTTCTATGGATATGATAAGGTTTTTATCTTTTATATGGTGCATTCCTAATTTTCTAATATTTACCACATTATCAATCCCTGAAAACACTTCTTTAAAATATTTATCTTCGTTTCTGCCCCCTGCAAAAACTATGCTGTCATTACCTAATAGAAAATAAAAAGCAGCCGGAAGTTCTTCAGGGTATAAATATCTCATTAAGTGGTAACCTTCGTCTATTACTACTGTATCGTTATCATGTTTTAATTTTATATTTACTTGGTTATTACCCATATTTGTTTTAATATATTCTAGTTTTTTTTCGTTATTACTTGTAATAGTGTATGGAATATCAACAACTTCTTGGC
>CALADT010000229.1 GCA_937890655.1 uncultured Mucispirillum sp.
ATATTATTTTTATTTGAAATAAATAAAATAATATTGCAATAAAATAAATTATATAATACTATCTAACATTATAAAAAAATAAGGTGTTATATGGGTTATAATATAGATGAACTTGTAAATAATTATTTTGATAATTCAGTTACAAAACTACAAAAATTAATACAAATTGATTCTAAATATGATGAATCAACAAAAAATAGCACTGCCCCTTTTGGCGAAGGTGTAAAAGAGTGTTTACATACATTTTTAAATATGGCAGAAAATGACGGATTTATTACAAAAAATATTGATAATTATGCAGGGTATGCAGAAATAGGAAGTGGAGATTTAATAGGTGTGCTTGCCCATTTAGATGTGGTGCCAGAAGGTGATATAAGCAAATGGAAATACCACCCATATAAAGCAGAAATCCATAATAATAAACTATACGGCAGAGGTTCTGTTGATGATAAAGGGCCTTTAATGGCTGCATATACTGCGTTACAGATTTTAAAAGATAATTTTAAACTTAATAAACGTTTTAGAATAATTGCAGGCTGTGATGAAGAAACTTCTATGCGTTGTTTAAAACGCTATAAAGAAACAGAAGAAATACCTGTATTTTCGTTTTCTCCTGATAGCAACTTCCCTGCTATTAATGGTGAAAAAGGTCAGCTAAATATTATTCTTAAAAGAGATTTTGAACTACAAGGCTATGAACCTATTAAACTTTTAGGGCTAACAGCAGGCCAAAGAGTAAATATTGTGCCTGATAGTGCAACTGCATATTTTACAGGCAATATTGCTATGATGAAACGTCAGTTAGAAGAAATAGCAGGTGATGATTTAGAGTTTGAATTTATGGAAGAAAACTATTTAAAAGTAACAGCCTATGGAAAATCTACCCATGCTATGCACCCTGAAGAAGGAGAAAATGCAATATATAAATTATTCCATTACCTTTCCCACCCATCGTTAGATTTTGGCCCATGGGAATTAATGCACTGGTTACGTTCAACAGCCTATTTATTTGATAATAAAAATATTACTAAAAACTTTAACTTAGATATTAAAGATGAGATTTCTGGTAATCTTACTTTAAATATAGGTATTATGCGTTATAAAGGAAAAGATTTTCAACTTAATATGGATATAAGGTATCCTGTTACATATAACCCTAACAAAATGGAATCAAAACTACAAAATATTGCTGAAAGAATAATGATGCTTATGCAAATAAAAAGCCACCTACACCCATTATATATTTCAGAAGATAATATATATTTACAAGAACTTTTAAAAGCATATAACCTTATTACCAATGAAAATGGAAAACCATATGCTATTGGTGGCAGAACATATTGTGCTTTAATGCCAAACTCTTTATCCTTTGGTGCTCAGTTTCCTAACGAAAAAGAGCTTGCCCATGAAGTAAACGAATATATAGACCTTGATTCTATGAAAAAAGCTGTAAAAATATATTTACAGTCCTTTATTAACTTAAATAATTTATAGTATATACTTTTATATATTTATAATAATTAAGTAGATTATAAAGTTATAAGATTATTTGAAATTATAAAAAGATATAAAAAAAATCATACACTTTTTAGTGTATGATTTTTTTATAATTAAATTTATGAATAACGCTGTATTAACTTATCTAATATCCCAACAAGTTCAGTTACCTGCCCTTCAAGCTTTGTTACAAGCTCTTTATTATCTGCATATTTTTGTGTTTCTATATTTGACATAATTTGGATACCTAATTCATGAACACGTTTATGGATTGGTTCTATGGCTCTGAAATCTTTATCATCACTATATAAATCCATACCTTCATTATAGTAGAATTTACCAAAACCACAAGTCAGGTGGTTAGGAAGCTGGATAACTTGTTTCATATAGTCATTAACTAAAAGCCTTCTCATAAACGCAATATGTGCTGTTTTTGCAGCCACAAAAGATGCCGCTTTTGAGTTATACTTAATACCTGTGAATTTTAATTCAAGGTTATTAAGAGATAATGCCATATCATTAAACATTTTAAATAAATCTGATATTTTTTCAGTAGTTAGTTCTGTTTCTGCACTCATTTCTTTAAGGTTGGAGCCTATTTGATGGATTACTGCATTTTGTTCTTCTGATGCTGCCATAATCTCACTAATAGATTGGTTTAAATCAAGACTTGAGTTATATATATCTTGGAAGTTATTAAAGGAAGAATCAATACCGGACCTTTGTTCTAAAAGCATTTTTGTAATAGTATCCATTCTTGCAGTAACTGTTGTAATACTTTTTTGCATATCGCTAACAGTTTCGCCTATTTGTTTTGTGGAGTTAGATGTTTTTTCTGCTAAATTCCTAACTTCATCAGCAACAACTGCAAAACCACGACCAGCCTCCCCAGCACGAGCAGCTTCAATAGCAGCATTTAAGGCAAGTAAGTTAGTTTGGTCTGATATTTCATTAATAACTGCAATAACAATAGCAATCTGCCCTGCGTTATCATTTAATACATTTACTTCGTTATTAAGCTCTTTTAAGGCACCATCAATATTATCACTTAAATCTCTAGCTTTTTCCATAATGGAACGGCCTTCGTTAGTTAAATCCACTGTAATATTTGATTTTTCATTAATAGTGTGAGTATTGTTTGCAATATTTTCAGTAGCTATTAACATTTCACTTTGAACAGTGTTAATAGACTGTGCTATTTCATTGTTTTTAAGAACAGTTTCGTTTGTAGCCATTAATGACTGAGTAACAAAAAGCCCTTGTTTACCCGTAGTAGCTACGGTATCAAGTGTGCTTAAATAATCATGCTCTGTATTATTTAAGTATTTATTAAGATTTGTATAAAAACTATTCATATCAGGATTAGATTCTAACATCTCTTTAGAAATACGCGTTGAAATATCGTTATTCTGGCTAGATATTTGCTCCATAATGTTTTGTGCATAATTAATACCTTTATTATTAATATGATACACAAAGAAGTAACCTATTATAATAACTGCCCCCATTAAACAGTCAACCACAACAGGTAGCTTTAGAAATATTATTAATGGCAACATTATAAGAGCAATAATAGTTGCAATTAAATAAATATATTTAGACTTCATATAAACAGTCCTCCAACTAATTTACTGTGATTACAATACATAATAATACGATTATATGAATTTTGCAAATGATTTTTTATATTATATAATAATATTTTGCATTTACTATTATACAATATAAAAACGACAAATGTTAAAGAATAAATATGGTAAAACTTATAAAAAAGATATAAATTACAATAAATATTAAGGAATTTAAAATAAAACTTTATTTTTAAAAAAAAAATAAATTAAGATAGATTATTCAAAAATATAAATCACTAATGCTGATGTAAATGATGTAAATAAAATTACGAAATTTGCAAAAAATACACCTGTTACAGCATAACCTATTTTTTCAAGTAATGATAACTCATATTTTACTTTTATATATTTTATAAAAATATATGTTATATATATAAATACTGCCATTGATTCTGCCAACATAAAAAGCATAATAAAACCTTCAAGGTATTCAAAATAGTTGCCTTGTAAATGTTTTAAACTACCATAAATAGTGATTATTAAAAATGTTAGAAAAAATGTAATATAAAAATAAAATGATGATAATAGCTCCTTTATATAAAAAAACTTATGGTATAATATATTTATAAGTATTAATGGTAATGTATTAATCATAAAAATAGCTATTTTTACTCTGGTGGATATATTTTCATACCCACCCCACATATAAGATAAAATTATAAATGGTATAAGTATGGAAAGTATTGATAATATAAATATTTTAATTATTCTTTTCAAACTTATACCCTGATTATTATATAAGCCCTAAAACATCTTTCATGCTGTATAAACCATTAGGCTTATTATAAAGCCATAAAGCTGCAGTTACAGCACCTTGAGCAAAAGTCTGCCTTGAATGGGCTCTGTGAGTTATTTCTATACGTTCACCGTTACCAAAAAAGTAAACAGTATGGTCCCCTGCTACATCACCACCACGTAAAGTTTGTATGCCTATTTCTTTAGGTTTTCTTTCCCCTATTATTCCATGACGGCAATAAACGGCGTTATCTAATAAACTAATATCTGCTCCCTTTGCAGCAGCTTCTGCCATAGCCATAGCAGTGCCACTTGGTGCATCTTTTTTCATATTGTGGTGAGTTTCCACAAGCTCTATATCATAACCTTGTAAAAGTTTTGCTGCTTCTTCTATTAACCTTAAAGCCACATTAACACCTAAACTCATATTAGGGGCTAATATTACAGGGATTTTAGTAGATAAGTTTTCTATATCTTTTTTCTGGCTGTCAGAAAAACCTGTGCTACCTATAACAAGTGGTTTTCCTGCTGCTGCATAGTTTTCAAGGTTGCTATATGTTGGTTCTGCACCTGTAAAATCAATAATAACATTTGCATCTTTTGTGCTTTCCAAAATATTATCACTAATTAAAACACCACCTTTACCACAGCCTGCAAGCTCATATATTGGCTGGCCTATATATTCACTACCCTTTCTATCACAGCCTCCTGAAACTTCTGCATTTTCATTATTATAAATTGCTGATGCAATATTTCTTCCCATTCTGCCACCAGCACCTATTATACATATTTTAACTGACATATTTTTTACTCCAACTAACTTCTAACTATTTTAACACCAAGCTGTTCCATTACAGCTTTTAGTTTTTCTGAATTTTCTTTTGTCATCTCCACAAGTGGTAAACGGATTTCATTTTCCACAAGCCCCATCATATAAGCTGCTTTTTTTGCAGGGATTGGATTTGTTTCATAAAAAACTGCTCTGCATAAATCAATAAGCTCATAATGGAGTTTTCTGCCTAATACCATATCGTTATTTAATACAGCTTTACACATTTGTGATAATTTTTTTGGTGCAACATTAGCAGCAACAGAAATAACCCCTTTTGCTCCCATTGCCATCATAGGAAATGTTAAAGAATCTTCCCCAGAAATAACATCAAAACTACTATCTACATGCTGTAAAATAGCACCGGCTTGGTCTAAAGAGCC
>CALADT010000230.1 GCA_937890655.1 uncultured Mucispirillum sp.
TTTTTTTTATATTTTATACTATAAATTTTTTTTAAATGATTTAATTATTTATATATTAATTTACTTTTTAGTTTATTTTTCTTTTTTAATTTATAATAACAATTAATAGTTTTTTATTTAAACAATTATATAATTAATAAAGCATATAACATATTATATTTTTTATATTGCTTAATTTTTCAGTTTTTATACTATACTATTTATTTTACTTATTTTTATTTTTAATTTATTATATTTATTTAATCTTATAACCTTATTTAATAAAAAAGGGGATATTTTCATATCCCCTTTATAATATATCAGTATATTTTATTATCTGATTTTTACGCTTACGCCCTCTTTACCTTCTGGATCTATTGTGTGAACTGCACATGCAATACATGGGTCAAAAGAGTGGATAGAACGAATAACTTCTAATGGTTCTTCCATTTTTGCAATAGGAAGGTCAATTAATGATTCTTCGTATGGTCCACGTCTGCCTTTTTCATCTCTTGGGCCTGCTGTCCATGTTGATGGAACTACTGCACTGTAATTTTCAATTAAGCCATTTTTAATTTTAATCCAATGAGAAAGCATTCCTCTTGGTGCTTCGTTGAAACCAACACCGATATATTCTTTATCAGTTGGAACTGCTTCTAAATAGTTTACATATTTTTGGTCTGTTTTACAGTTATCAAGTAATGTATCTAAGCAAAGTTGTGCTTTATCAACCATTAATAATGCTCTAATTGCTCTTGCTACGTTACGTCCCATAATAGAGTTTAATTGTTCTATGTTTATGCCTGCTTTTGCTTTTACAAAATCAACATATTTTACTACATCTTCTGCACCAGCCATATATCCTGCTAATACTTGTGCTATTGGACCAGTTTGTGTTACATTGTCTTCAAAACGTGGTGCTTTTGCCCATGAATATTTACCATTTTCTTCCCAACCATGATAGTATGGAACTTGGTCGCCTTCATATGGGTGAAGTGTATCTTGGTCATTTTTATACCATGCGTGTGTAGTATTTTCTGTAATACCTTTTCTTAAACCTTCATCTTTCCATGTTTTGATTTCTCTAAACTGACCATTTAATATAATACCACCTTTCATAGCAAAATCAGTTAATTCTTCGTTCATAGGAACATCTGGAACTGCTATATAGTTAGGTGAACATTTACCTAAATTAAACCATTCTTTGTATGCACTACCTATTGCAATAACATCTGGTATATAAACTGTTCTTACAAATTCAGCTACTTCGTTTAATAACTCTTGAATCCACTGAACTCTTTCCATATTAAGTGCAGCCATATTATCAAAATTAATTGCAGTAGTAACACCACCTACTGTTAAGTTTTGAATATGTGGGTTTTTACTACCGATAATTGCAACTGCTTGTGCTATTTTTCTTTGGTATTCTAATGCTTCTAAATAGTGTGCAAAACCTAATAAGTTAATTTCAGGTGTAAGTTTCATTGCAGAATGACCCCAGTAACCTGTGCCATAAATACCTAAATTTTTTGTTCCTACAAATGCTGCAAGTCTTTCTTTTACGTTTTTCATTGCATTCATAGAGTTATTTTTCCAGCCTCTTTGAATAGGTGAAAAATCTGTTAATGATTCTGCAATTTTACCTGTTTGAACAGGGTCTGCATTTAATGCACTAACAATGTCTACCCAGTCTAACGCTGTTAAGTGATAAAAGTGAACTATATGGTCTTGTAATGACTGCATAGTTGATACTAAGTTTCTTAACATATGTGCGTTTTTTGGAACTGTTACATTTAAAGCATCTTCCACTGTTCTAATAGAACCTAATGCGTGAGTTGTTGTACAAACACCACAAAAACGTTGTGTCATAGCCCACGCACTTCTTGGGTCTTTTCCTCTCATTATTGTTTCAATACCTCTAAAAGCCTGTGCTGATGACCATGAGTTTGAAACTTTTCCACCTGTTACTTCTACATCTATACGAAGGTGCCCTTCAATTCTTGTAATCGGGTCAACTGTTATTCTATTTCCATTTACTGGCATGTGTAACTCCTTTTATATTCCCTTATTTTGGGTTAAATTTTCTTATCTCTTTATGAGATTAATGGCTATGACCATGATTTTCTAAGTTTGGTAATGCTGGTGTTACTTTAACAAGCACCATATAACCTAAAATTTCTATTGCTATAAAGCTTAAAGTAATCATAAATTCCACTAAGCTTGGGAAGTATTGGTTCCAGTCTGGCCCTGGGTTAAAACCTACGTTATAAACCCCTATTCTATACATACCTCCACCAATTAAAAGCATCATACCTACTACAAATATTCCACTTACGCTTTTAGCATATTTACAGCTTAATATCATAAGTGATGGAACAATGATTAATATTAATTCAAGCCAGAACCATATTGATTTACCACTTAGTGAAAAAGCGTTTGCCCAACCACCGTTAAGTGATACAGATATTATTCTAACAATTAACCAAAATCCTACAATAAAAGGTATAACTTTTGATAAATCTACAATTTCCTTTTCAAAAGGCCTGTTTAGAAGCCTTGTGGATAAAACTGTTTCAAATGCTGTAATGGAAAAACCCATTAAAAATGCGTTACTTAAAAATAGCAATGGTAAAAACCCTGTCTGCCACATAGGGTCAAGTTTATATCCCATTAATATATATAATGTTCCAAGAGAAGATTGGTGCATAGTTGGTAATGTGGCACCTATTGCTACAATTACAAATAATGCTGCAGAAAATCTTTTCTCCCATACTTTACCAAATTTTACTAATTTAGGTGATTTGTTAGGATCTTCATCTGCAAATCTTTCAATAACTGCAGGAAGGTATTCTAATAATAACACCGTAGTATATGCCATGATACATAATGCAACTTCAAAAAGTGCAGAGTTTATATTCATTCTTGATGGAACAAAAAATGAGTATGAGTTCCAATATCTACCAATATCCACCATAACTGATAAACCAGCTAATGAGTAACCAAACATACTTGCTAACACTGCTGAACGAACCATTGAGTGGTATTTAAACTTATTCATTACATATACAGTAATAGCCATAACGTAACCACCACAGGCTATTGCAGAACCTGTTGCTACGTCATAAGAAAGCCATATACCCCATGGATAACCGTCGGAAAGGTTTGATACAGGACCTATACCTACAAAATATCTATATACTACAAGCCCCATACCTATAAGCACTACTGTTAATACAATGTAAAATGCAGGAGTTAATATTGGTGCTTTATGAATTGCATATTCTCTTTGCTTACTCATATTCTAGTCCTCCTCGTGTTTATGGTGTTTGTCATTATTTCTTTTAATTATAAATGCTAATGTAGAAAATAATGCTATTGGAGCAATACCGTATTTATAAATAGTATGCTGGATACCTTCTGATTTATAAGCAGTTGCTTTATCACCTATTTTATCAATAGGGAAATCAAGTTTTCTAAAATCAACAGCTGCTATAATTAACTCACCTGTTCCACCGTAAATTTTTTCACCAAGAACAGATTCGCCTCTTGCTGTATCTTCATAATATTTATTTTCACCTTTTTCTTTAGATGCTTTAATACGACTGTGAGCTAACTCAAGCATATCTTCACGTCTGCCATATAATACAGCACCAGTAGGACATACTTTTGTACATGCAGTCCCTTTATTAGGGTTATCTTTATAGATTGCATTACCACTTTCGTCATATTTAATATTGCCATTTTCGTCTGTTTCAAAATCATTTGATTTTGGATTAATAGTAGAACGACACATATCACATTTAGTGATTTTAGGGTTCGCTCTATGCCATTCAAATGTAGGAATATTAAATGGGCAAGCCATTTGACAATAACGACAACCAATACATTTATTAGGGTCGTATGTAACAACACCATCATCTTTATCTTTACTTAATGCAGTAACAGGACATGCAGATACACAACCCGGTTTTTTACAGTGCATACAGTTTTGTTTAATAAAGTGTGCATGCTGTGTTTCATCTTCTGGGTCAACATATTTTTTAATAATAGTTCTTAACCTGTAATCTAAACCATTATATGTAATCCATGGTTTTGAAGTATCAAACTTATTATTATCATCTAAGACAGGAATAACATCATTTCTTTCAATAAAGTTACGGTCCTCTTTAGGTTTGTTTAAATTATCTTCTCTATATAAGAAGTTAGTTTCATAGCAGGCAACAACGCATGTCTGACAACCGATACATACAGTTGAATCATAAAATTTAACCATAGTATCTTTAGCGTATGGTGCATCTTTATCAGACGCCAAAGCAATAGACGGTGATATAGAAAGCGCACCGGCTGCTGCCACAGAGCCTGCTGCCACCTTTAAAAAATCACGTCTATTTGTTTTCATCCTCTGGCTCCTTTGGAAGATTTTTAGCATACATTACACCAGCACCAATAGCTGCACCTACAATACCACCAACCACTGCTGATTCCACAGCGTTAGATTCTTTTCCTCTGCCTTGAGTATGCATAACATCAGAGCTTGGACGTGGTTGATATACTTTTGCTAATGCAAATAAGCTATCTTTAAATAATACATCACCTTCTGTACAGCCAATACATGGGCAACCGTTACCAATAGGCCATGCAGCACCATCATTAAAATGTATAATAGAGCAGTTAGCATATGTTTCAGGCCCTTTACAACCCATGTGATATAAACACCAGCCTTGTTTATGACCTTCATCGCCAAATGCTTTAACAAATCTACCAGCATCAAAGTGTGGTCTACGTTCGCAATGTTCGTGAATTAATCTACCATATGCAAATAATGGACGTTGTTGAGCATCTTTTTCTGGTAAACGACCGAAAGTAGCAAAGTATAAAATAACGCTTAATATATTATATGGGTTAGGTGGACAGCCTGGTAAAGATATGAGTTTTTCTTCTAAATTCATACCTAATTCTTTCATTATTTCAGGAGCACCTTTTGCTTTTGTTGGGTTAGGTTCAATAGCAACTATACCACCAGATACGGCACAAGCACCTAATGAAATAACAACTTTTGCTTTTTCAGCAGCTTCTTTAAAAGAATCATAAGCTGTTTTACCACCGATTTGGCAGCAAACATCCATATCAGCTGTTGGTATAGAACCTTCTACAACAAGGATATAGTTACCGGCATGTTTTTCCATAGCTTCATGGAGAGCTTTTTCAGCTTGGTCCCCTGAACCAGCCATTAAAGTTTCTTGATATTCAAGGTTAATAATATCAAGCACAACTTCTGCAATACTAGGGTGATTAGCTCTTAAAAGCGCTTCAGAACAACCAGTACATTCTTGAAAATGGAGCCAGATTACTGGTGGACGATTATCCTCGTTACTTGCTTGAGCAACAACTTTTTCAGCCATTGCAAGTGGTAATCCCATGACAGCAGTTGCAGTTGAAACTGTCTTCATGAAATCACGTCTGCTAATTCCAGCAGATAATAAACTACGTTCGATCATACAAACCCCCTGGTGCGTTTGCACTAAATTTTTTCATTATATTATAATCATTTTCATGGAACTTCCATGTTTAAATACAATTAAAAACATGATAATAGTTTTATAAACTATAACCATATATCACTATTCCGGCACTTACTCATAATGATACACTTTTCTTATAACATATTTTAAAAAATAAAACAATAGATTTAATTATAAACTATTATTTATTTTTACAAGTGTATGTTTTTATTTCTTTATATTCTTTTAGGCATAGTTTTAATTAATATTTTAATGTATATACTTTATTATTTATTAAATTTTATTATAATATACTTGATTAGTAGAAAATATAACACGGTATATTTTTTATATAACATTAGTTTCATTTAGAATTTTATGATGTAAAATTTTATGTATTTTTATATTATTATTTTTGAGATTTTATGCTTTTATTAAACTTTTTTAGATTCTTCGCTTTCGCTCAGAATTGACAAGTTTTGGACATGATTTTAATTTTAAAAGTTATTAAAGGTTTTGATATATTTAAGTTTATACAAGTTAGGTTGCTGT